>NZ_DALYOQ010000036.1:12153-37663 GCF_031974595.1 Pantoea sp. CTOTU46764
GGCTCGACGCTGAAGCAGGCGAGCGAAGAGCACGTGGCGAAGGCGATTGCCGGTTATGGCGTCGCGCTGGATTTGACCTTACGCGACGTGCAGGCCGGTTTGAAGAAAGCGGGGCAACCGTGGGAAAAATCCAAAGGTTTCGATAACTCGTGTCCGCTGTCGGGTTTTATTCCCGTTTCTGAGTTTAGCGGCGATCCACAGAACACCGAACTGAAGCTTGTCGTTAACGGTGAAGTACGTCAGCACGGCACGACCGCTGATATGATCCACAAAATTCTGCCGCTGATTGCCTATATGAGCCAATATTTCACGCTGCGCGCGGGCGATGTGGTGCTGACCGGGACGCCAGAGGGCGTTGGCCCAATGCGCTCTGGCGATAAGCTGGAAATCACGCTGGCCGGTCACGGTATTTCGACGCGCGTTCTGTAAAACTTGCATCACCGCACCTGAACCTTTATAAGGTGCGGTCTCTTTGCTAACCCGGACCGCCATCATGACTGAACAACCTTTCTGGCAGACTAAACGCCTTGACCAAATGAACGACGCAGAGTGGGAATCCCTGTGCGACGGCTGCGGCCAATGTTGCCTGAATAAGTTGCAGGATGCGGACACTGACGAAATTTACTTCACCAACGTGGCCTGCAATCAGCTGAATATCAAAACCTGCCAGTGTCGTAACTACGAGCATCGTTTTGAGTTGGAAGAGAATTGCATCAAGCTGACGCGTGAAAACCTCACCAGTTTTGAATGGCTGCCGCGCACCTGCGCCTATCGCGTATTAGGGGAAGGCAAAACCTTGCCGGCGTGGCATCCGCTGATCGCCGGTTCTAAAAAGGCGATGCATGCGCAGCGCATTTCCGTGCGTTTTATTGCGGTGCGGGAGAGTGAAGTGCGGGATTGGGAAGAGCATATTATCGATCGACCGGATCGCAACGGTTAAACATAGAACAGGCAGCCAAGGCTGCCTGTTTTGTTTGTGCTTAACGTCCGAACAGATCGCGGCGTTTCGGTTTGAACGGTTGTGCAATCAGCACCAGCAGCGCCACCAGCAGATAAGCGGCAAAAATCACGATCATCCACTGCGGCATGCTCCAGGTCAGGAAGGTCCAGCCGCGCTCAGCGCAATCACCGCTCGCTACGAATACAGAAGGCAACCATTTATCCAGCGGCAACCAAGTTGGGAAACGCGCGGCAAAGTCGCAGGTGACAAACGGGTTGGGATGCAGTTGAATCATGGTGTGATCGTAAGAGAGGCGCGTGCCTTCAATCGCGCTGTAGATCCAGATGAGAATGGCCGCCCAGCGCAGCGGGGTTTTCGGCGCAATAGCGCCCACAATGCCCGCGCCCATCACGCCAAACAGCGCGCAACGTTCATAAATACACATTACGCAGGGTTGCAGCCCCATCACGTGCTGAAAATACAACGCCGTCAATTCAAACGCCAACGCCGTCAGGGCCAGCAGAAGCCAGGCACCACGTCCACGCGAGCATTGATTCAAATATCGCAACATATTGCTTTTCCTGTAACCGTTAATGTTTCGCAGTGTAAACCAAAAGCGCAACCGTGCCAGCCAGGTAACGGGAAAAAATCATGTACAAAAATGACTTAAGTCGCGTTGAGGCCAAAAAATATCCTGCCAGTCGCGTCCTTCGATAAATGCAAGCCGCAGGCACAATGCAAACGTGTGCCCGGCCAAAGAGTTTCCTCTGTATTCACGGCTGAATTTTGCGCCAGCGCGCGCTTTTAATCGGTTGGCAGGCTATTTCCGCTATAGCCGCTCTGGTATGATGAGTCGCATTACGATAAAGAAAGCAACGAGAAATAAATGCTATGGTGATTAAGGCGCAGAGCCCCGCGGGATTTGCTGAAGAGTATATTATTGAAAGCATCTGGAACAGTCGTTTTCCGCCGGGATCCATTCTACCTGCCGAACGTGAGCTTTCTGAACTGATTGGCGTAACACGCACCACGTTGCGCGAAGTGTTGCAACGACTGGCGCGTGATGGCTGGTTGACCATTCAACATGGCAAACCGACGCGCGTTAACGATTTCTGGGAAACCTCCGGTTTAAACATCCTCGAAACTCTGGCCCGACTCGATCACGATAGCGTTCCTCAGTTGATTGATAATCTGCTGTCGGTGCGCACCAACATCTCGTCGATTTTTATCAGCCGTGCGCTGCGTCATCATCCAGAAAAAGCGCGTGAAGTGCTGGAGAATGCGCTGATCGAGGAGGATAAAGCCGAAGCCTATACCGAGCTGGATTATCGCGTGTTCCGTGGCCTGGCGTTTGCCTCGGGCAACCCGATTTATGGTCTGATTTTGAACGGGCTGAAAGGCTTGTATACCCGCGTTGGTCGTCACTATTTCTCCAGCCTGGAAGCGCGAGAACTGGCGCGTAACTTCTATCGCCAATTGGCTGATCTATGCGTGGCTAACCCTTCGCAGGAGCAGATTGTCGACAGCGTGCGTGAATACGGTCGTCGCAGCGGTGAGATTTGGCACAAGATGCAGAAAAGCATGCCGGACGATTTAGCCAGCAAGCGATAAAAGAAAAACCGGACCTCATCAGTCCGGTTTTTTTGCTTTATAGCGTTGGGCCGCGCGCGGGTGAACGATCCAGCAACTCGACGCTACCGTCTTCGTTCTGCTGCTCCAGAATCACATCAAAGCCCCACAAACGATGCACATGCTTCAACACTTCTTTGCGGCTCTTATCGAGCGGCGCACGCTGTTGCGGCACATAACGCAACGTCAGTGAGCGGTCGCCACGTAAATCCACGTTGTAGACCTGAATGTTCGGTTCCAGATTGCTGAGATTGTACTGCGCCGACAACTGCTGACGAATGGCGCGATAACCCGCTTCATCATGGATCGCTGCAATTTCGAGGAAATTGTTGCGGTCATCATCCATTACCGTGAACAAGCGGAAATCACGCATCACTTTTGGTGACAGGAACTGGCTGATAAAGCTCTCATCTTTAAACTCGCGCATGGCGAAATGCATGGTTTTCAGCCAGTCCGAACCGGCAATGTCCGGGAACCAGTAGCGATCTTCTTCGGTTGGCGTCTGACAGATACGCTTGATGTCCTTGAACATCGCAAAGCCCAGCGCATACGGGTTGATGCCGTTATACCACTGGCTGTTATACGGCGGCTGATACACCACGTTGGTGTGGCTGTGCAGGAATTCCATCATAAAGCGTTCCGACACTTTGCCTTCGTCATACAGATGATTAAGGATGGTGTAGTGCCAGAACGTGGCCCAGCCTTCATTCATCACCTGCGTCTGTTTCTGTGGATAGAAATACTGGCTAACCTTACGCACAATGCGCAGCACTTCACGTTGCCAGGATTCCAGCAGCGGCGCATTTTTTTCCATGAAATAGAGCAGGTTTTCCTGCGGTTCAGAAGGGTAGCGCGATGCCTCAACGTGCACCGACTCCTTCTCTTTACGCGGCAGCGTACGCCACAGCGTATTCACCTGACTCTGCAAATATTCTTCACGGCTCTGCTGGCGCGCTTTCTCTTCCTGCAGCGAAATTTTCTGCGGACGTTTATAACGGTCCACGCCGTAGTTCATCAGCGCATGGCAGGAATCGAGCAGCCGCTCAACTTCCTCCACGCCGTAGCGCTCTTCGCAGTCGGTAATGTAGTTTCGCGCAAATAGCAGGTAATCCACGATAGAACTGGCATCGGTCCAGCTGCGGAACAGATAGTTATTTTTGAAGAAAGAGTTGTGACCGTAACAAGCGTGCGCCATCACAAGCGCCTGCATGGTCATGGTGTTCTCTTCCATCAAATAGGCAATACACGGATTGGAGTTGATGACGATCTCATACGCCAGGCCTTGCTGACCGTGCTTGTAGCGCTGTTCCGTTTCAATGAATTTCTTGCCGAACGACCAGTGTGCATAGTTGATCGGCATACCTACGCTGGAGTAGGCATCCATCATTTGCTCTGAGGTGATCACTTCAATTTGGTGCGGATAGGTTTCCAGTCCGTAACTTTTGGCTACGCGGTCAATTTCCGCCAGATAATCATCCAGCAGTTCGAAAGTCCAGTCGGGACCATCACTGAGTCGTTTACTGTTGCGGGTTGGCTCGTCAAAGATTGTCGTCATAGCGCACCTCTGTTTTGCAAGCGGCAGGAATTACCTGTCACGATCGTTTAAGGCCTCATCCTGAGTAAAGATGGCCCAATAAAACTGAGCGAACACTTCAATGATAGTCCACTGTCGCCTATCCGAAACTGAATCTCAATCGAATTCTTTTGGCAGAAAATCATTCAAAAAGCGGTAGTTAAGTCGATACTTGTTATAAATGTTGGTTTTATTTTGCTTGTTAGAATAATGCTCTGTTTGTAAGTGGATTGTATGACTGCGGCGCTTTCTCCTGAAAAAAGTCAAAACCGCTGCCTTCCACATAATAAATGGCTGATTAAGGGATTTAAGGCATAAAAAATCCTGATTTTGCCTCTGTTGCATGATTTCAGTGTGCAGTCAGGTAAAAAACATGTGAAATAAGTCGGTCGAATGTAAGATTTGAGTGGCGGTCGGGTTATGCTGTCTTGGGCTTGGTTAATAGTTAATTATTCTTTTGCTGCGACGAGGGGCTTATGCGCGTAGTAATTCTTGGTAGTGGTGTCGTTGGTGTGGCGAGCGCCTGGTATCTGGCGCAGGCCGGACATGAGGTCACGGTCATCGATCGTCAACCTGCCGCCGCGCTGGAAACCAGCGCCGGTAATGCGGGGCAGATCTCACCGGGCTATGCCGCGCCTTGGGCGGCGCCGGGCGTTCCGCTCAAAGCGGTCAAATGGATGGTCCAGCGTCACGCGCCGCTGGCGGTTCGTCTCGATGGCAGTAAGTTCCAGCTGGAATGGATGTGGAATATGCTGCGTAACTGCGACATGCAGCACTATCAAGAGAATAAAAGCCGCATGGTGCGTATCGCGGAGTACAGCCGCGACTGCCTGAAAACACTGCGCGCCAGCACCGGCATCGCCTATGAAGGTCGTCAGGGCGGCACGCTGCAGCTGTTCCGTACGCAGCAACAGTTCGAAAGCGCCAGCAAAGATATCGCCGTGCTGCGCGATGCGGGCGTTCCCTATGAGTTACTGGAAGCGCATCAGCTGAAAAATGTCGAACCCGCGCTGGCGGCGACGGCGCATAAACTCACCGGCGGTTTACGTCTCCCTAACGACGAAACCGGCGACTGCCAGCTGTTTACTCAGCGCCTGGCAGAAATGGCTGCGGCGGCGGGCGTGACCTTCCGCTACAACACGTCGGTTGATCAGTTGCTGCGCGAGGGCAATCGCATTTATGGCGTGAAGTGTGGCGATGAGGTGATTAAAGCCGATGCTTACGTGGTGGCGTTCGGTTCCTATTCAACCGCGCTGCTGAAAGACATTCTCGCCATCCCGGTTTATCCGCTGAAGGGTTATTCGCTGACCATCCCCATTAAGAACGCTGACGCTGCACCGGTTTCCACCATCCTCGACGAAACCTACAAAGTGGCGGTCACGCGCTTTGACGATCGCATTCGCGTGGGCGGCATGGCAGAAATTGTTGGTTTTAACACCAAACTGTTGCCGGCACGACGCGAAACGCTGGAGATGGTGGTCCGCGATCTCTATCCTGAAGGCGGATTTGTCGAACAGGCCACGTTCTGGACCGGATTGCGTCCAATGACGCCAGACGGTACGCCGATTGTCGGGCGCACGCCGCTCTCCAATCTCTATCTCAATACCGGGCACGGTACGCTGGGATGGACCATGGCTTGTGGTTCCGGTCAGCTTTTGGCTGATTTAATTTCCGGTCAGAAACCGGCGATTGCCGCAGATGATTTGTCAGTGCTGCGCTACCTGCCAGGTTTTGAGCCACATTCTTCGCCGCTGCGTAACGCCAGCGCGGCGCGCTGAGACCTCAGGGAGAGTAAAAGCATGTCACGTCCAACCGGTGCCACCATCAATCAACAGGCACTGCGTCATAATTTGGCTGTCGTACGCCAGGCAGCACCGCAATCACGCGTCTGGTCGGTGGTGAAAGCCAATGCGTATGGTCACGGTGTGGCCCGCGTGTGGCAAAGTCTGGCCGAAACCGACGGCTTTGCGCTGCTGAATATGGAAGAGGCGATCTTGCTGCGCGAGCAGGGCTGGAAAAAGCCGATCCTGCTGCTGGAAGGCTTCTTCCATGCTGACGATTTAGCGCTGATCGATCGCTATCGTCTCACCACCAGCGTACACAGCAACTGGCAGATTCAGGCGCTGGCAAAAGCGCAGCTGTCGGCACCGGTCGATGTTTACCTCAAAATCAACAGCGGCATGAACCGACTTGGTTTTCGACCTGAGCAGGCGTATGCGGCGTGGCAAAAACTGCGTGCTTTGCCGAACGTCGGTGAAATGACGTTGATGGCGCACTTTGCCGATGCAGAGAATCCGCAAGGTCTGGTTGAGCCGATGAAATGCGTCGAACGGGCGGCGGAAGGGCTCAGTTGTCCGCGTTCCCTGTCTAACTCAGCGGCTACGCTGTGGCATCCTGAAGCGCATTTTGACTGGGTGCGTCCCGGCATCATTCTCTATGGCGCGTCACCGAGCGGCGACTGGCAGGATATCGCCAGCACCGGATTGCAACCGGTGATGACGCTCAGCAGCGAAATCATTGGTGTGCAGCAGCTGAACGCCGGTGACGGCGTGGGCTACGGTTATCGCTATCACGCCAGCGGCCCGCAGCGCATTGGTATTGTCGCCTGCGGTTACGCCGATGGTTATCCGCGTCATGCGCCAACCGGCACGCCAGTCAGTGTGGATGGCATCCGCACGCAAACGCTCGGCGCCATCTCCATGGACATGATGATGATCGATTTGGAACCTTGCCCGCAGGCTGGCATCGGTTCGAAGGTTGAGCTGTGGGGCAATCAGGTGAAGATCGATGAGGTGGCAAAAGCCGCCGGGACGGTGGGCTACGAGCTGATGTGTGCGCTCGCGCCACGCGTTCCGGTTGAGGTTATTTAAGCGCGGTCACACGACCGTGCATCTTCTTGCTGCAGCGCCAGGCGATCATGGCCAGCGCTGCACCCAGCAGCATCATCAGTGCCAGTGATGATTTTTCCGCAACAGGTAATGCCACGATTGCCATGCTGCCACCCGCACCACACGCCATCTGAATAAATCCCTGCAGTGCTGAGGCCACGCCCGCTTGCTGCTGATACGGCTCCAGCGCGTAGCTGGTGGCAGGACCAACCGTGAACGCCAGACCAGCAACGGAAACCGCCACGGGAATCATGTACAGCGACCAATGGTTTTGCCACGCTGCCGGTAATAGCGTGGTGCCCATCATCAACAGAATCGCGCCGATCAACATGGTGGCGAAACCCATCGCCAGACAGAATGGACGTCCCGCTTTGCGAATGGTTTTGTTCACGAAAGCGCTAACCAGCATGATCCAAAAACCATTGGCGCCAAAGGCAAAGGAGAATTGTAGCGGCGTCAGGCCGCCTTCGGTCATCAGCACGTGTGGCGCTAGCGACACATAGGTCAGCACCATGCCCAGCGCGCCGGCATTGGCAAAAGCAAAGGCAAGGAAGCGCGGTTCACGGGCGATGGCAGCGTACTGCGCCAGCGGTAAACCTTTCACGCGCAATGTGTCTGCTGGACGCGTTTCTGGCAGCCACAGCATCACGATCAAGCCGATCACCACCGCATAGCCGCACAGGAACCAGAACGGCATACGCCAGCCGTAGGCTTCAGCCAGAATCCCGCCAAGCAGCGGCGCCAGCGCGGGTACGATATTTAGCGCACCATTGAGAAAGCCGTAAGCGCGTGCGGCATCTTCGCCGCTGAGACGATCGCGCACGCCACTGAATGCCACCACCGCAGTGCAGCACACGGCACAGCCCTGAATGATGCGCGCAAGGAAGAACACCGGCCACAGTGTGCTGGTGGCGGCTATCGCGCTGCCAACGATATAAAGCGCCAGTCCAATCAAGGCGATCGGCTTGCGACCAAAGTTATCCACCAGCGGACCGGTAATCAGTTGGCCGATGCCCATCACCAATAAAAACAGGGGAATCGTGATCTGGATAAGGCTCACCGGGCTGTTAAGACCTTCGGCGATTTGCGGCAATGTAGGGAGGTAAAGATCAATGCCCAGCGGCGCCAGCAGCACCAGGCTAAGAAGAATTAAGGTGAATTTTTGCATTACGAACCGAACGACCTGTTAAACAATCCGGAAGGGTAATGACTCTGAGGGGAAAAAGAAAGGGATAAAAAAGCGATGCCTGCCGAAGTGAGCAGGCATCGCCTCGAGGGTATCAGTAAGCGCCGTCGCGACGGACCACTACGCCAGCGGTTTTGAACAGAATCGCAATGTCAGTCCACAATGCCCAGTTTTTTACGTACCAGGAATCGAAGTAAACGCGCGTATCGTAGTCGGTGTCGTTACGGCCGCTGACCTGCCACAAGCCGGTCATGCCCGGTTTCGCCATCAGGTAGTAATCCACATCACCGGCATAACGTTCCAGTTCCGCTTCAATCACCGGACGCGGACCGACCAGACTCATTTCGCCGCGAATCACGTTCCACAACTGTGGCAGCTCATCAAGGCTGGTTTTGCGCAGGAAGTTACCAATTTTGGTCACGCGCGGATCGTTTTTCAGTTTGAAATCACGATCCCATTCAGCGCGCGCTTCCTCGCTGGTCGCCAGCAGATTTTGCAACACTTCCTGCGAGTTGGTCACCATCGAGCGGAACTTCAGGCACTTAAACTTAACGCCATCCTGTCCAACGCGTTCATGACCATAAATCGCATTGCCGCCGTCACGTTTCACCATCGCACACAACAGACCAAATACCGGACCGAGGAACAGCAGCAGCATGGATGCCACCACAATATCGAAGGTGCGTTTCAGGAAGCGTGAAGAGCGTTTTGCCAGATTGTTGCTGACGCGCAGGATCATCACTTCATGGCTAAAGATGAATGACATGTCGGTGCCATACAGCGGCACGCCGCGCAGCGTTGGGATCACAGAAATCGAACGGCACTTCATTTTGGACAGGAACTTCAGCCATTTATCGCGCACTACTTGCTGCTCAAATTCGGTGGCGACGATAAATTGCGTGTTGTCACGGTCCATGGTTTGCCAGTTGATGTCTTTCCAGGTGATCACCGGCACACCATTCACTTTTTCGTGCTGTTGGTCATCGTCCAGTGAAATGAACGCCTGCACGTTGTAACCCAGGATCTCTTCGCTCTGCAGCGCAGCATAGGCTTCCATGGCGTTTTTACCGGAACCAATAATGATGGTTTCCTTCTGCCACTGACCTGCACGGTTGATCGCGCGTTTTACCACGGCACGCATCAGCGGGAGCAGCAGCAGGGCGTAAGTCCAGCTGAACACCCAAACCATGCGCGAGAAGTCCCATTTTGAAAAGGCAATCAATGCCAGATCAAGCAGAGAAAAAACGAACAGGGTTTTAATCACTTCTTTCAATTCAAACCAAAACGGTTTGCGATAGGTGTAGTGACGCATACGCACCCAGAACCAGGCGGTGCAAAGAATAGAAAGGCTAAATTGGGCAATAAACCGATATTCAATCTGCTGAGGCGGAATAAACGTATCCAGTTCGCCCCAAATACCTTGTACGGTGGCGGCAGATAAAAACAATGCCAGATTTAACGCTATTAAATCGGAGAAACTAAGTGCGACTTTTGCGATGAGGTTTTTGCGCAGTCCGCTCCACGAGCGGGTTGCATCATTCATTATCAAAGTACTTGCCATAAAACCTGCTCTCTTTTCTTAAGTAAAAGATGGCCTGACCAGAATCAAGTACGCGCTCAGGAGTGATCCGCTGAAAAGCAGAAAGAATAATTCTTTCAGCGATTTATAAGTCTGTGCTGCCATAAGCGCTGCAAGGAAAGGACCGTTTGAGACGTGATGCACGTCACGAAAAGCTGCAGCAACGTTTAAGAGTATGCAGGAGTTATTTGACAGAGTTAATATGGAAATAGTCTGAAAAGGAAAAAAATGACTCAAGAAATAATTGGCTATCTATTTGAAAAATAATGTTAAAAGTTAATTAATCGCGGAAATAACGCTTCATTTTAAGACGGCTTTTCGGAATGACCGCCATTTCCATCAATGGCGGCGCCAGCCAGTCAGGCAGGTTTTTTCAGTACCCACAGATCCTGCTGCTTATCGTAGTGTCCGATTTGCAGATCGACAGCCTCTTCATCAATCCATGCCGGTACACTGGTATCCACATCCCAGCCGTCGAGTTGGTCACTCAGGCCGGGATTGGTATGGCAGGGAATACTCACAGTGTCGCCATTGTCAGTATTGAACTCTGCATCAACAATTTCATAACGACCAATCTTCACCACGTGTCCCATTACATTCTCCCGTATTAACTGGGTTGAATAGTGAGCATAGTCGTTCACACAAAGTTTACGAGCGAAAATGGCCTCGGATTATTCCTTGTCTTCCATTACGCGTACGCCAATTTTCACGATTTGATTGTCTTCTTTTTCTGCCACCGTCCAGGTTAACTGGTTCCATTCCACCTGATCGCCAACCACCGGCGTACTGCCCAGCAAACTCATCACCAGCTGTCCTAACGACTGCTGATCGTTGGTTTGTTCATCCAGCTCCAGCCCGTAAATTTGCGCCACATCTTTCAAACGTGCCTCGGCATCGAGGATAAAGTCGCCGAAGAAGCGTTGATCCAGCGATACCGGCGGCGATTGGCTGAACATTTTACCCAATGCGGGGAGATCGCGTTCCCGGCCAATCACACACAGCACATCGCCTTCCTTCAGACGCGTGTTGCCATTGGGGTGCATCAACACATTGTCACGGAACAGGGCGGCGATGCGGGTTTCGCGGGGCATCTGCAAATCACGCAGCGCCGCGCCAACGCACCACTTGTCTGCGCCCAACTGGTAAATGAATTGCTCCCACGGATTCTCCGGATGGATATCCAGTCCCACCCGGCTAATCGGCGAGGCGGTTGGCGGCACCACTACTTTGGCGCGTTTCGCGGCATAGCCCAGCGACGTACCTTGCAGCATCAGCGATACCAGCACCACAAAGAAGGCGATATTGAAGTAGAGCTTGGCGTTTTCCAGTCCGGCCATCATCGGGAAGACGGCGAGGATGATCGGCACCGCGCCACGAAGGCCCACCCAACTAATAAAGATACGTTCGCGTCCGGTGAAGCCCTTGAAAGGCAATAGGCCAACCAGAATCGATAGTGGGCGTGCTATCAGAATCAACCACAGCGACAGAATCATCGCCGGCACCGCGATGTGCCATAAATCGGACGGCGTCACCAGCAAACCCAGCACTATAAACATGCCGATTTGGCTCAGCCATGCCATGCCGTCAAAGGTTTGCAAAATACCGTGGCGGTTGCGAATTGGGCTATTGCCCAGCAGAAAGCCGCACAGATACACTGCCAGAATACCGCTGCCTTCCATCACCGTAGTCAGCGCAAACACGATGATGCCGCCGCTTAACGCCAGCAAGGGATACAAACCTTGTGCAAGATTGATGCGGTTAATCAATTGCTGCAGCGCCCAGCCGCCGCCAAGACCTAATACAATGCCGAGACCAAACTGCTGCACCAGATGCACCACGAACATCCAGCTCAAACCTGACTGGCCTTGCTGAATCATGTCGATCAGCGTGATGGTGAGAAACACCGCCATCGGGTCGTTGCTACCAGATTCAATCTCCAGCGTGGAGCTGACACGTTCGTTGAGGCCTTTATCACCCAGCAACGAAAATACAGCGGCGGCATCGGTGGAACCGATAATCGCGCCAATCAGGAAGCCCTGCATCAGGTCGAGTTTAAACAACCAGGCTGCGGCAACGCCGGTTAAACCTGCGGTGATCATCACCCCGACCGTCGCCAGCGATAGCGCCGGGCCGAGCGCCACTTTTAGCGAGGTCGCTTTGGTGCGCATACCGCCATCAAGCAAGATGATGGCTAACGCCAGGTTAGAGACCAGATAGGCAACCGGATAGTTATCAAACGCGATGCCACCAATACCATCAATGCCGGCCAACATGCCGAGTGCGAGAAAGATCACCAGAATCGGAATGCCAAGGCGCGAGGAAAAGGAACTGAGTAAAATACTTGCTGCTACCAGCACGGACCCAATAATAAACACACTGTAAATCATGCTGGTATTCAACGGCGTTCTCCTGCGGCGGGGCAAAAAAGACAAACTGCGGGGGATTCACACAGACAAGGTGGAAAGATAATGCCTTATCAATAGCTTGTCAGCGCTTAATTGCACATTTTTTCATTCTGTGGGGGCGTATCCCATATACAGCTAAATTTGTATGAAAAAACAACAAGAAATGGCGGGAAGTGAGCGGGGCTGCTGCAAAGAAAAAGCCGGTCAGTGACCGGCTTAAAGACTTAGGCTTCTGTAGCCTGCTTGTGAAAAAGTTCTCTAAATACTGGGTAGATGTCTTCTGGCTCGCGAATATGCTGGATTGCGAAGTTATCAAACATCGCCTGTAGATGCTCATACTCACGCCACAAGGTCTGGTGCGCGCGGCGCGTGATTTCGATGTAGCTGTAATAGCGCACAACCGGCAGAATATGCTTGGCTAAAATCTCGTGGCAGAGCGGTGAATCATCGGCCCAGTTATCACCATCCGACGCTTGCGCCGCATAGATGTTCCACTGTGATGGGTCATAACGCTCTTTAACCACTTCATCCATCAACTTCAGTGCACTGGAAACAATGGTGCCGCCCGTTTCCTGCGAGTAGAAGAACTCCTGTTCGTCGACCTCTTTCGCCTGAGTGTGATGGCGAATGTAAACCACGTCGACGTTCTTGTAAGTACGACTCAGGAACAGATACAGCAGAATATAGAAACGCTTCGCCATATCTTTGGTGGCCTGATCCATCGAACCTGAAACGTCCATCAAACAGAACATCACGGCCTGGCTGGAGGGTTCTGGCCGCTTCTCGAAGTTTTTGTAGCGCAAGTCAAAAGTATCGATAAACGGCACGCGATCGATGCGCGCGCGCAACTCAGCGATCTCTTTGCGTAAACGCTCCTCTTCCAGTAGCTGAGCCGGTTCGTTGTTTTCCACTTCGGTTAACGTAGCTTCCAGTTCGTTTAGCATGCGGCGTTTACCCGCTGTCATCGCCGTACGACGTGCCAGCGAGTTCTGCAGAGAACGCACCACGCTGATGTTCGCCGGCGTACCGTTTGCGGTGTAACCGGCGCGATGGGTCTTGTACTCGTTCAATTGACGATGCTGATTCTTGCGCAGGTTTGGCAGCGCCAAATCTTCGAACAGCAAATCGAGATACTCATCTTTGGAAATCTGGAAGACGAATTCATCCTGGCCTTCACCGTCCTGGCTGGCGTTGCCCTGGCCGCTACCGCCGCTGCCGCCACCACCTTGCGGACGTTCAATGCGATCGTTTTGCACGAAATGGTCGTTTCCAGGATGAACGCGATGGCGACTGCCGCCGCGCCCCTGATGGAAACTCGGCTCATTAATATCGTCAACTGGAATCGAGACCGATTCGCCGCTCTCGACATCGGTCACCGAACGCTTATTGATGGCCTCGGAGATCGATTGCTTGATTTGCGCCTTATAACGGCGGAGAAAGCGCTGCCGGTTGACGGCGCTTTTGTTCTTACCGTTGAGACGCCGATCGATAAAATAGGCCATAAAAATCCCCCAAACTGCATTGCAAGCTTAGGCCGGAAAAACCCGGCCTCCTGTTGCAGCACCGAAGCGCCGCGACGCTTACAGATAACGATTATGAAGATTTACGCACGCGCAGATACCATTCGCACAGCAGACGTACTTGCTTGCGGGTATAGCCTTTTTCCATCATGCGATCGACAAAATCATCGTGTTTTTTCTGCTCGTCCGTTGAGGTTTTGGTATTGAAAGAAATCACCGGCAGCAACTCTTCGGTGTTCGAGAACATTTTCTTCTCGATGACCGTGCGCAGTTTTTCGTAGCTGGTCCAGTTCGGATTGCGCCCACTATTCTGCGCGCGGGCACGCAGCACAAAGTTGACAATCTCGTTACGGAAATCTTTCGGGTTACTGATCCCGGCAGGTTTCTCAATCTTTTCCAGCTCGGCGTTCAGCGATTCGCGGTCAAACAGCTGTCCGGTGTCAGGATCGCGATACTCTTGATCCTGGATCCAAAAATCAGCGTAGGTGACGTAGCGATCAAAGATGTTCTGACCGTATTCAGAGTAGGACTCCAGATAGGCAGTCTGAATCTCTTTACCAATAAACTCGGCGTATTTTGGAATCAGGTAGCCTTTCAGGTGTTCCAGATACTTCTCGGCTTGATCCTGCGGGAACTGCTCGCGCTCAATTTGCTGCTCCAGTACGTAGAACAGGTGCACCGGGTTGGCCGCCACTTCGGCATGGTCGAAGTTGAACACGCGCGACAGGATTTTAAACGCGAAGCGGGTAGAAAGGCCGTTCATGCCTTCATCAACGCCCGCGTAATCGTGATACTCCTGCCAGGATTTCGCTTTTGGATCGGTATCTTTCAGGCTCTCGCCATCATAAACGCGCATTTTTGAGTAGATACTGGAGTTTTCCGGCTCTTTCAAACGCGACAGAATGGAGAAGCGGGCCAACGTTTCCAGCGTACCCGGCGCGCATGGCGCAGTGGTCAACTCACTGTGATCCAACAGTTTGTTGTAGATCTTGATCTCTTCGGAGACGCGTAAGCAGTAAGGCACTTTGACGATGTAAACACGGTCAAGGAACGCCTCATTGTTTTTGTTATTACGGAAGGTGACCCATTCTGATTCGTTGGAGTGCGCCAGAATGATGCCGTTGAACGGCAGGGCAGAGATCCCTTCGGTACCGTTGTAGTTACCTTCCTGCGTGGCGGTCAGCAGCGGATGCAGCACTTTAATCGGTGCTTTAAACATCTCGACGAATTCCATCACACCCTGGTTCGCGCGGCATAACGCACCTGAATAGCCGTAAGCATCAGGATCGTTTTGTGCGTGATTTTCCAGTTTGCGGATATCAACTTTACCGACCAGCGCAGAGATATCCTGATTGTTCTCATCACCCGGTTCAGTTTTGGCAATCGCCACCTGTTCAAGAATCGACGGCCACACTTTCACCACTTTAAAGCGGGTAATATCGCCGCCAAACTCATGCAGGCGCTTTGCCGCCCAAGGCGACATGATGGTGCCAAGGTAGCGGCGTGGTACGCCATACTCTTTTTCCAGAATATTGGCATCTTCCTGTGGGTTAAACAGGCAGAGTGGATGATCGTTTACCGGGCTGCGTTCGCCGTCGGCGCTCAGCACATAAATTGGCACACGCTGCATCAGCGCTTTCAGGCGCTCCGCCAGCGAGGATTTACCGCCGCCCACTGGGCCCAGTAAGTAAAGGATCTGTTTCTTCTCCTCCAAACCCTGCGCGGCGTGTTTCAAATAGGAGACGATTTGCTCAATCGCTTCCTCCATACCGTAAAACTCTTCGAACGCAGGGTAGCGTCCCATGACGCGGTTGGAGAATATGCGGGAAAGGCGTGGCTCTTGCGCAGTGTCAACCATCACCGGCTCACCGATGGCCATTAATAGTCGCTCTGCAGCGTTGGCGTAGGCACTGCGATCCTGTTTACAGATGGCGAGGAATTCCTGCAATGAGAACTCTTCATCCTTGGCAGCTTCATAACGCTGACGATAGTGATCGAATATATTCATAGCGATGCCCGTCCTTTCGTTTTTAGCACAGGTAAAGGAGCGTAATAAAAGTTTGTAGCAGCTCCCGGAAGATATTCTTTATTGAGTACAGCAACCCTTATGCCAACCTGACGTTTTTTAATCGGGGTACACAATTCTTATGGTTACTCTGCTCGTACAAAAAAGTCTCGTCTTACATTTAACTGTAGAAGGCATTCAGAAAACCTGCAGCCACTTTTCTCCTTATTCAGCGATATATCAATAACAAAGTCTCATAAGCACTGAGGCATTCAACCTAAGCAGCGAGAGCGTCGCAGCCACTCAGATTATTTCCCTTAGCTGGTTAGAGAGCATCATTAAACGTTAACCGATAGCAAAAATTTGGTTAGACTCTGCGTGTGATTGTTATATTAATGGACTGATTAAATTGTGAACCAATTCAAACTTAAAGCGCTTGCTCTGGCTGTTCCTTGTTATTTTGCGGCGTTCGGCACCCATGCAGAACCCTTATCTCTTGGCGCTTCTGTCATTTACGCGCAGTCACCTTATCGGGGCGGACAAGACCGCTATCTGCCTATTCCGGTGATTAATTATGAGGGTGAAGACTTCTGGTTCCGCAGCCTGCAAGGCGGCTATTACCTGTGGAAAGACCCGCAGAATCAGCTGTCGCTGACCGTGCTGGGATCGCCGCAGGAGTACGACCCGAAAGACAACGATTTGGGTGATATGAAAGCGCTGGATAAGCGACGTATGACGCTGATGGCCGGCGCCAACTATCGTCATGTCGCTGATTGGGGCATCGTGCGCACCACATTGCTGGGTGATGTGCTCAATAACAGCAACGGCATGATGTGGGATCTCACCTATTTATATCGCTTTAATTTCGGTGCTTTCAGCCTGACGCCGGGCATTGGCGCGCTGTGGAACAGCGCCAATCAGAACCGTTATTACTACGGTGTTTCATCGCATGAAAGTGCGCGTACCGGCATCGCTGAGTATCATCCTGATGACAGCTGGTCACAGTACGTTGAGATGAATGCCAGCTACCAAATCACTGAAAGCTGGAACGCCAGCTTGTCAGGCCGTTACACGCGCTTCGACAGCGAAATCAAAGATAGCCCGATGGTCAATAAGAGTGGGCAGTACACACTCTGGACCGGCATCAGTTACAGCTTCTGATGATGAAATGAGCGCCTCATAATGAGGCGTTTTTTTACATTGCACCAATCCCGAGCCCCAATTTAGCGCAACAGGAGGAGTAATGAAGACCATTCAATTTCACGGTGAATTAGCTTTACCCGCCATCGGCCAGGGAACCTGGTATATGGGCGAGAATCCATCATTGCACAGCCAGGAAGTGGCGGCACTGCAGGCAGGCTTAGATCTTGGCCTCAAGGTTATCGACACCGCTGAGATGTATGCTGATGGCGGCGCTGAACAGGTGGTTGGTGAAGCGCTACGCGGTCGACGCGATCAAGCCTGGCTGGTATCGAAGGTCTATCCATGGAATGCCGGTGAAGTTGACGCAATCGAGGCCTGCGAGCGCAGTCTTAAGCGTTTGCAAACCGATTACCTCGATCTTTATCTGTTGCACTGGCGGGGCAATGTGCCCTTAGAAGAAACCATCCGCGCGATGGAGTTGTTGCAGCAGCAGGGCAAAATTCGCCATTGGGGCGTCTCTAACTTTGACCACGACGATATGCTGGAACTGTGGCATGAGCCCGGCGGCAAGGCCTGTTTAACCAATCAGGTGCTATACCACTTAGCGTCGCGCGGAATCGAGTACGATTTACTGCCACAATGTCAGCAGCGCGAGATGCCTATCATGGCCTATTGCCCGTTGGCTCAGGCTGGACGATTGCGACAGGCGTTGTTTGAGGATGCGCATCTTCAACAGATTGCACAACAGAAGGGCATTAGCGTGGCGCAAGTGATGCTGGCCTGGGTGATACGTCAGCCGGGCGTTTTAGCCATTCCAAAAGCCAGCAGCGTTGTACATGTGCAGCAAAATGCGGCGGCGCTTGGCATCAATCTAACGGATGAAGAGCTAAGCATCATCGATCGGGCGTTTCCTGCGCCACTGACTAAAACCGCATTGGATGTGGTTTAGCGGCGCAACAGCGCCGCATCTTATTACTTGTTGACGATACGAATCGTGGTGCCCAAACGCGCAGGGGATTCGCCCGCGCTTTTTAACGGCTTGCTAATGCGTGCCGTTTCCACGCACACCATGGTTTTGTAGCCTTGATTTGGCATATCACCCATGCTGCAGGACAATTCCGGACCTGGGTTCCACGTGACAACGTCACTCTGATAGTGGTGATAGACTTCGATCTGACGTTTGCCGGCTCTATCATGAATCACGCTGCAGTCATCCGCCGCCGTGTGAATACGATCAACGCGATTAGGGTAGGTCTGTTTGCCGTCTGATGCGCCAACCGCATTATCGTTAACCTTATCGATAAAGCTATTACCCAATCCGCTCACTTCGACCTGCGCGATATCTGCAATCTGGAAGTAGCTGTGCAACGCCGCCGTGGCTTCATAATCACCGTAGGCTTCCAGCTCAATTTCACAATGCTCAGCAATGCGGAAACGAGCGAGCAGGGTGAAATCGTGTGGCCACAGCTTTTTAGTTTGTGCGTTGCTTTCCAGTGTGAAAGTCAGCAATACGGCATCTTCGTTTTCGTCATGGGCGGTCAGCGTCCATGGCATGTTACGTGCAAAACCGTGTGCCGGTTCGCCTGCCGGACCAAACCACGGCCAGCAAATAGGCACGCCGCCACGAATTGCTTTACCCGTCGTAAACGGGGTTTTTTCACTGAGCCAAATCACCGGTTGCTGGCCGCTCGGCTGCCACGAGAGCAGATGTGCGCCTTGCAGGGCAATCGCCGCACGTACTTTGGGATGGCTGATCACCACGATCGGCAAATCACCCTGCTGACGCTGTGACAGATAAGGGGTGATTTGATTCACTACCGGAAGGGTATAAAGCGTATCTTGCATGGTCAGACCTTCTCTTTATCCAGTCGAAAAAAAGGGGCGACCGAAGTCACCCCTTGTCTGTTTAGCCGATTAGCTTACTTAGAAGCAACCAGTGCAATCAGATCCAGAACCTTGTGTGAGTAACCAGTTTCGTTATCGTACCAGGAAACCAGTTTCACGAAGTTGTCGTTCAGAGCGATACCTGCTTTAGCATCGAACACTGAAGTCAGGGTTTCGCCGTTGAAATCGGTAGAAACCACGTCGTCTTCGATGTAGCCCAGAACGCCTTTCATTTTGCCTTCTGACTCAGCTTTGATCACTGCACAAATTTCTTTGTAGGTCGCTGGTTTTTCCAGGCGAACAGTCAGGTCAACCACAGACACGTTTGGAGTAGGAACGCGGAACGCCATACCGGTCAGTTTGCCGTTCAGCTCTGGCAGAACAACGCCAACCGCTTTAGCTGCACCAGTAGACGATGGGATGATATTCTGCGCTGCGCCACGGCCGCCACGCCAGTCTTTATGAGACGGGCCATCAACGGTTTTCTGGGTTGCGGTAGTTGCGTGCACGGTGGTCATCAGACCTTCAACGATACCGAAGTTGTCGTTGATAACTTTAGCCAGTGGAGCCAGGCAGTTAGTGGTGCAAGACGCGTTAGAAACGATGTCCTGGCCAGCATATTTGTCAAAGTTAGCGCCACGTACGAACATTGGGGTGCTGTCTTTAGAAGGACCCGTCAGAACCACTTTCTTCGCGCCAGCGGTGATGTGTTTACGTGCAGTTTCGTCGGTCAGGAAGATACCGGTAGCTTCAGCAACAACGTCAACACCCACTTCGTCCCACTTCAGGTTAGCCGGGTCTTTCTCAGCGGTAACACGGATTTTCTTACCGTTAACAATCAGTGCACCATCTTTCACTTCTACAGTGCCGTCAAAACGACCGTGAGTAGAGTCATACTTCAGCATGTATGCCATGTAATCGGCGTCAAGCAGATCGTTGATCGCGACGATTTCGATGTCAGAACGCTGCTGCGCAGCACGGAAAACGATGCGACCGATACGGCCAAAACCGTTAATACCTACTTTGATAGTCATATATTCCACCAGCTATTTGTTAGTGAATAAAAGGTTGGCTGTAAAATTACAAAAACCTTACCAGGCGTCAAGCGGAATCGTGTCAATTGTTGCGACAGGTCAATTCCAACACCAGGAATAATTCGTTGCGCAATCGCTTACGCAGCACCCTTATTGCGCGCCTATGTTACGCCGAATGCGGGCTGAAAAGGGATGACTTTTGCAAAGGGTGATCGCCATCACAAAATCGTGCTGTGGAAGAGATGTCGGATGCGTTAGCACGAAAAAAGACCCGATAGATGTTGTACGTTTGTTAGAATACTAGTCGATTTTTTCAGAATGACACTCCGGAACTCAAAATGGCTAAAGACACCGCACCCGACGCAAAAATTGCGCAGCTTTCCGAAATGCAGCGCTATGTCACTCAGCATCGTGGAACGGAGCCCCCTTTCTCGGGCGCCTTGCTGCACAACAAGCAGGAAGGGATTTACCACTGCTTAGTTTGTAACTCGCCGCTGTTTCTCTCCGAAACTAAATATGATTCAGGCTGTGGCTGGCCAAGTTTCTATCAGCCTTTCAGTGACGAAGCTATCCGCTATCTGGAAGATGATTCACACGGCATGCATCGGGTTGAGATTCGTTGTGGCAACTGTGATGCGCATTTAGGGCATGTGTTCCCGGATGGCCCACAGCCAAGCGGCGAGCGCTATTGCGTGAACTCCGCTTCGCTAAACTTCACTGATGAGCAGGGCAATCAGCAAGAGGGCTAAGCATGAAACAGGAACTGGAAGCGATGTTGGAGGCGATGACGCCGGAAGTCTACGAACGACTCTCCACGGCGGTTGAAATCGGCAAATGGCCGGATGGCGTTGCGCTAACGCCGGAGCAGAAAGAGAATTGCCTGCAATTGGTGATGCTGTGGCAGGCGCGCCACAATGACGATCCCCAACATATGACCATCAGCAAAGGTGGCGATATGGTGATGAAATCGAAGAAACAGCTGAAAGAAGAGTTCGGCATTGAGCCCGATGTCACACGCATCAATCTGCACTAAAAAGCTAAAGGGCTGGTTCTCACCAGCCCCTTATTTTCAGATTAATACCGCACCTTGCGCCGCCATCTGCTCGAACGCAATTTCACTGTCATCCGGATTCAGGTTCACGCCGCGGCAGCCTTCTTTAACCACCTCCACGTTGTAACCCAACTCCAGCGCATCCAGTACGCTGTATTTGACGCAGTAATCGGTCGCAATACCCAGCATCACTAAATCGCTGATGCCGCGCTCGCGAAGCCAGCTGTCGAGTTCTGTTTTGCGGCGATGGCCGTTATCGAAAAAGGCGCTGTAGCTGTCCACCTCAACATCGCCACCTTTGTGGAACACGGCATCAATCAGAGAACGATCGAGATCGGGATGGAAATCCGCACCGACAGAGTTCTCAATACCATGATCCGGCCACCAGATTTGCGCTAAACCGTTTAATTCGCCCAGCGTGTAAACCGGCTCGCCGGAGATTGAGGCGAAGCTGCCGTGATTGGCTGGATGCCAGTCTTGCAATGCCACCACACATTCGCCCCGATCGTGAAACTCACGCGCAAATCGATTGGCAACAGCAACCGTTTGGTCACCATCACGTACCGCCATTGGGCCGCCGGGGCAAAAATCATTCTGAATATCGATAATTATCAATGCCCGCTTCATTCGTTCGCTCCGTATCAATCTTCAGTCAGTTCGCCGCGTAAATTCTGCTGCATTTTGGCACGAATTTCTGCGCTGGTGAGGTTCTGACTTAATAAAAAATGCAGTTTGGTTAATGTCGCCTCAACCGTGAGATCAAAACCGCTGATTACGCCCGCATGCTCCAGCGCGTTGCCGGTGGCATAGCCGCCCATATTGACTTTGCCGGACATACACTGCGTCAGATTCACCACCACAATGCCGCGATCGCTGGCCTGTTGCAGTTCCGACAGAAACTCGGCGTTTTGCGGCGCGTTGCCCACACCGTAGGAACGCAGGATCAACGCTTTCACCGGCTGGCGCAGGAAGTTACCCACCACGTCGGCAGAGATACCCGGATAGATTGTCACCACGCCAATCGGCTGCGGCGTAATCGGATGCACAATCAGCTCGCCGTGACCTTGCGGTGCGGGCGGCGTATTTAACCGGCGGATATGAATGCCCGCTTCCAGCAATGGCGCCAGGTTTGGCGACGCGAAGGCATTAAAGCCGTCCGCATGCGCCTTGGTGGTGCGGTTGCCACGGAACAGCGTGTTGTTGAAAAACAGGGCAACTTCATTGATCGGATAATTGGCCGCTACGTACAGCGAGTTCAGCAGGTTTTGCTGACCATCAGAACGCAATTCTGCCAGGGGAATCTGCGAGCCGGTTACAATCACCGGCTTAGCGAGGTTCTCTAGCATAAAGGAGAGCGCCGAAGCGGTGAAGGCCATGGTGTCGGTACCATGCAAAATCACAAAGCCATCGTAGCGATCGTAGTTTTGCTTAATATCGTTCGCAATCGATTGCCAATCCTGCGGCGTCATGTCCGAGGAATCCATCAGCGGCTGATATTCATGGATAGTGAAAGCCGGCATTTCAGGCCGATGGAATTCGGGCATGTTTGCCAGCTGCTGCTGCAGATGACCCGATACCGGAATGTAGCCCTGCGCAGAGCGCTGCATCCCGATGGTGCCGCCGGTGTAGGCTACGTAGATATTTTTCTTTTGCATGAAGGAACTCAGACTTGCCGTAAAACGCGCAGTATAAGGGGATTGCAAACGAAAAGCAGCCCGACCAGCGGCCGGGCTGTAAAGATTAGCGTACGTTGCCGCAGTTCAGGCAGAAAGCGTAGCGATTTTGCGGATCGTTAAGGTTATTCAGTAAGCCTGGTTGCTGCTTCATTGCGCTCATCACGTCCAGCATTGGCGCAGGCAGCCAGACTTTCAGCGCAGCCGGCAACACCGCCTGAACCGACGCGTTCATCTGATTCAGCAGCAGATCGATCATGCCCGGATCATCCTGATACCAGCTCAACTCCGGCTTGGCGACTTTCGCCAACTCAGCGGCTTTTGCTACGGCATCGTCAAAGTCACCCAACGCATCGACCAGACCATTGGCTTTCGCATCGCTACCGGTCCAGACGTGACCTTGCGCAATCGCATTGATTTCGTCAGGCGTTTTGTGACGCGAGGTCGCCACCAGGCCCACGAAGTTACGATAGCCGTTCTCAATGGTCAGCTGCATCAGCTGCTGCACTTCGGTTGGCAGCGCTTTGGTGGTGGCGACGTCCGCCAGCGGCGATGTAGCCACACCGTCGGTATGCACACCTACCGAACTCAGGCTGTTTTCAACGGTGTTAATCACGCCAAAGATACCGATTGAACCGGTCAGCGTGCTGGCGGCCGCCACAATGTAATCAGCAGGCGTTGAAATCCAGTAGCCACCGGATGCTGCCATGCCGCCCATCGAAACCACCACCGGTTTACCCGCATCGTGAGCTGCCGCCAGTTCTTCACGAATCGCTTCCGACGCAGTGACGCTGCCGCCTGGGCTGTTAACACGTAACACAATGGCTTTGATTTTCGGATCCAGACGCGCATCGCGAATTTGCGACGCCGTGGTATCACCACCGACGTTTCCGGCGCTCTCTTCACCGTCCATAATCGCACCGCTGGCGAGGATTACCGCAATATTGCCATCCTGACTCTGCGGCGGCTGTTTAACGGTGTAATCGTAGATACTGACGCTGCGGTAATCGTTATTTGCCTTGTCCCAGCCAAAGGTTTTCACCAGTTCCTGATCGGCGGCCGCACGCGTATCCAGCACATCCACTAATTTATTGTTCAGTGCATATTTCGCCGTATCGCCTTGTACCGCTTGCAGACCGCTAATGATGCCGGCTGCGCCAGGGAACAGCTGTTCTGGGGTGATCTGACGATTGGCCGCCACGGTATTCAGGTAATTCTGCCACAACTGGCCAATCCAGCGTCCGTCGGCGTCGCGCGCTTCCGGTGACATATCGTCACGCAGGAATGGCTCAACCGCAGATTTGTAAGTGCCTACGCGGAACACATGCGAGTTAACTTTCAACTTATCCAGTAAAGATTTGTAGTACAGACCATTGGTGGCGAAGCCGTGCAGATCAATCGTGCCCTGCGGTGAGAGATAGACCTTGTTGGCATAGCTGGCAATGTAGTATTGCGCCTGGCTATAGCTGTCGCCGACCGCGTAAATAGGTTTGCCGGCGTCACGGAATTCGCGCAGCGCTTTACCCACATATTGCAGCGAAGGTTGATCGCCACCAGCAAAGTCACGCAGTTCCAGCACGATGCCAGTGATGTTTTTATCGGTTTTGGCTTGTCGGATCGCGTCAACGACGTCAAACAGGGAATTCTCCTGCAGGCGATCGCTGTTGGCGCCTAACAGTTGGCGGCTGATACGACTCAAACGGTTGCTGACGGAAGGTTTGTCGACCAGCACACCGCTCAGATCGATTTTCAGCGCGCCTTGCTGCACAGGTTCACTGCTATTGGAACTGGAAACCTGCAGCCAAATCCCGACGCCCGCCAGGATCAATACAATAAGAAATAAATTAAGAATAAATTCCCGAATAAAATTCAGTACCCGCCAGGTCCAGCGGAACAGGCCGGAAATAATTCGCCACAAAGTGCGCATAAACTCTCCATATTCACGTAGCAGGGCAGCCAGCACGCGGTCTGCCCCGATGTCGGGTTCATCCTAAAGAGCGGCGTGCGAAAAGTCAGCAGGAAATCGCGCCAGACTGTTACAAAAGATCGCGCTGTGCCAGGATTAGCCCACGCTTTTTATTCACGGGAGAAGAATAATGGATGCACTGGATTTATTAGTTAATCGCCGCTCGGCGTCACGTCTGGCAGAACCGGCTCCGGCGGGGGAAGCGTTGCAAAATATTCTACACGCCGCGATGCGCGCACCCGATCACGGCACATTACAGCCCTGGCGTTTCATTATTGTCGAAAATGAAGGGCGCGAGCGTTTTGCTAACTTGCTGGAACAAGCTGCGCGCGACAGCAACCTTGAGCAGAAGGCGATCGACAAAGCCGCTTCCGCGCCTTTTCGCGCGCCGATGATCATCACCGTGGTGGCGCATTGTGAAGAGCACGCCAAAGTGCCGCATTGGGAACAGCTGGCGTCTGCAAGCTGTGCGGTGATGGCGATGCAAATGGCAGCCGTGGCGCAAGGTTTCAACGGCATCTGGCGCAGCGGTCCGTGGACCGAACATCCATCCGTGCGCGAAGCCTTCGGCTGCCGCGAACAGGATGCGATTGTCGGTTTCCTCTATCTCGGTACGCCGCAGTTGAAAGCCAACACCACCGTGGTTGCGCCAGACACCGCGCAGTTTGTCAGTTATTTCTGACAGACAACGGCCGCCTTTTACGGCAGGTTAGGCGCCGTTGCAGAGATTGCACAAAGCCTGTGCGAAAGATCGAGGTTAGGTCGTGCAACACTTACTCCCAACTAACAGCCAGGCTAACATAGCGCCTTCTGTTCATCGCATAAGGAAGTCGCCATGAGTGAACCTCTTCGTTTAACCCAATACAGCCACGGTGCGGGTTGCGGGTGCAAAATTTCACCGCAGGTTTTAGAAACCATTCTGCGCAGTGAGCTTAGCCCGTTTCACGATCCGCAACTGCTGGTGGGCAACGAAACGCGTGATGACGCCGCAGTGTACGACCTCGGAAACGGTACTGCGGTGGTAAGCACCACCG
>NZ_DALYOQ010000036.1:37673-41773 GCF_031974595.1 Pantoea sp. CTOTU46764
TCGTCGACGATCCTTTCACTTTTGGTCGTATCGCCGCCACTAACGCCATCAGCGATATTTATGCCATGGGCGGGAAACCGATCATGGCGATCGCTATTTTAGGCTGGCCGGTGAATGTTCTGAGTCCGGAAGTGGCGCAGCAAGTGGTCGAAGGCGGGCGTGCTGCTTGTCAGGCGGCAGGAATCGCCCTGGCGGGCGGGCACTCGATTGATGCGCCAGAGCCGATCTTTGGTCTGGCGGTAACCGGTATCGTCGATGTGGCGCGTGTGAAAAAGAACAGCGCGGCACAGGCTGGCTGTCAGCTCTTCCTCACCAAACCATTAGGCATTGGCATTCTCACCACCGCCGAGAAAAAAGGCCTGCTGCGACCTGAACACCAGTCGCTGGCCGCCGATGTGATGTGCCAGCTGAATAATGCCGGAGCAGAATTCGCCAAACTGGCGGGCGTCAGCGCCATGACCGATGTTACCGGTTTTGGCTTACTCGGCCATTTGAGTGAAATCTGCCACGGTTCCGGATTACGTGCCGAAGTGATTGCGTCGCAGGTACCGCGCCTGGCGGGCGTCGATGACTATATCGCTGCGGGAGCGGTGCCTGGCGGTACCCGCCGCAACTTTGCCAGTTATGGTGAACAGGTTTCCCCGCTTGATGACGCCACCCGCGCGCTGCTGTGCGATCCACAAACCTCCGGTGGCTTGCTGGTGGCGGTTCAACCCAGCGCTATTGGTGCGTTCCAGCGCTGTGCCTCTGCAGCTGGCGTACAAGCAACGTCGATTGGCGAACTGTTTGCCGCCGAAGCCGATCGTCCACTGATTACCGTAGTTACCTGACGTTAAGGAACGACGCCATCCATGCGTTTGTTTATTGCCGAAAAACCCAGCTTAGCGCGTGCGATTGCCGACGTGTTGCCGAAACCGCATCGACGCGGAGACGGCTATATTGCCTGCGGAAATGACCAGGTTGTGACCTGGTGTGTTGGGCACCTGCTCGAGCAGGCGCAGCCCGACAGTTACGACAGCCGCTATGCGCGCTGGAGTCTGGCTGATTTACCAATTATTCCGGAAAAATGGCGCTTGCAGCCGCGTCCCTCCGTGGCGAAGCAGTTAAAAGTGATTGAAGGCCTGCTGCAACAAGCCAGCGCGGTGGTGCATGCGGGTGACCCCGATCGTGAAGGTCAACTGCTGGTGGATGAGGTGCTGGATTACCTGCAGCTCGCGCCAGAGAAACGCAAAACGGTGCAGCGTTGTTTGATTAACGATCTCAATCCCTCGGCGGTTGAGCGCGCGGTTGGGCGTTTGCGTGAGAACCGTGAATTCATACCTCTGTGCGTATCCGCGTTAGCGCGTGCGCGCGCTGACTGGCTGTATGGCATCAATATGACGCGCGCTTTTACCTTGCTGGGGCGCAACGCTGGGTACGATGGCGTGCTGTCGGTTGGCCGCGTGCAGACGCCGGTGTTGGGTCTGGTGGTGCGTCGCGATGAAGAGATCGAAAACTTTATCCCGAAGGACTATTTCGAAGTTAAAGCGCACATCGTCACGCCAAAAGAGGAGCGTTTTGTCGCGACATGGGTACCAAGCGATGCTTGCGAGCCGTGGCAGGATGAAGAGGGGCGATTGCTGCATCGTCCGCTGGCGGATCACGTGCTTGACCGCATCAACGGTAAGCCCGCGCTGGTCACCGGCTATAACGACAAACGCGAGTCGGATACCGCGCCGCTGCCATTCTCGCTTTCTGGCCTGCAGATCGAAGCCGGCAAACGCTTTGGACTTAGTGCGCAAAACGTACTCGATTGTTGTCAGCGGCTGTATGAAACCCACAAGTTGATTACCTATCCGCGTTCCGATAGCCGCTATCTGCCCGATGAACACTTTGCTGGACGCCATGCGGTGTTGAACGCCATTCAGGCGCATCAGCCTAATCTGACGCCGCCAGCAGATTTCAATCCCGATCAGAAAAACCGCTGTTGGGATGATAAAAAGGTTGATGCGCACCACGCCATCATTCCTACCGCGCGTGCCAGTAAGGTCAATCTGACTGAGAATGAAGCCAATATTTACGGCCTGATTGCGCGCCAATATCTGATGCAGTTTTGCCCGGATGCGGTGTTCCGCAAATGCGTGATTGACCTCGATATCGGCGGCGGTAAATTTACCGCCAAAGCGCGCTTTCTGGCCGAAGCCGGCTGGCGTGCACTGCTCGGCAGCAAAGAGCGTGACGAGGAGAACGATGGCACGCCGCTGCCGGTGGTCGCCAAAGGCGATGAGCTGCTATGCGAGCGCGGCGAAGTGCTGGCGAAGCAGACGCAGCCGCCGCGTCCGTTTACCGATGCGACACTGTTATCTGCGATGACGGGCATCGCCCGCTTTGTGCAGGATAAAGAATTAAAGAAAGTGCTGCGTGCAACCGATGGTTTAGGTACGGAAGCGACGCGTGCGGGCATTATTGAATTGCTGTTCCGCCGCACTTTTCTGGTGAAAAAAGGCCGCTATATTCATTCGACGGATGCGGGTAGGGCGTTGATCCATGCGCTGCCAGAAATGGCCGCCCGGCCGGATATGACGGCGCAATGGGAATCGACGCTGACCCGCATCAGTGAGAAATCTTGTCGCTATGATGAGTTTATGCAGCCGCTGGTCAGCACCTTGATTGGGCTGATTGGTGAAGCACGCCAGCGACCGTCGTTACAGGCCTTTCGCGGATTGACTGCGCCTGGGGCCAAAAAGAGAGCCAAACAAAAAACGGCTCGTCGCAAAACCAAGGAGACAGAGTGATGCGTTATGCAATGATGTTGCTGGGCGGATTATTGTTATGCAGCACCTCGGCGCTGGCCAACCGCCAGCCGGAAAATAATCGTACGGGTAATACCGATGTGGTGGTGGATCTGCCACCCGAAGTCTGGACGCAAGGGCAAAATAATCGTCAGAGCAACTGCATGCAGTGCTGTACCTATGAGAATCGCAGTTATTCTGAAGGTGCGGTGGTTAAAGCAGAAGGCGTGTTATTGCAGTGCGGCAGGGATGAGAAGGTATTAGGCACCAATCCGCTTATTTGGAAAATCATCAAATAAAAGCGCGTGGCGTATGACGCCACGCTGCTTCATTACAGCTTAAACGTTGACCAAACCGGGGCGTGATCCGACGGTTTTTCCATGCTGCGGATATCGTAATCGATGCCACTCTCAATACAGCGCGAGGCCAGAGGTTGGCTCGCCAGCAGCAGATCGATGCGCAGACCACGATTGTCGTCAAAGCCTTTCGAGCGGTAATCAAACCATGAGAAACGATCGTTGGTTTCCGGGAACTTATCGCGCCAGGTGTCAACCAAACCCCATTGCAGCAAGCGATCCATCCACTCACGCTCTTCAGGCAGGAACGAGCACTTGCCGGTGCGCAGCCAGCGTTTACGGTTATCTTCACCAATGCCGATGTCAAAATCAGTACTACTGATGTTCATGTCACCCATGATCAACACCGGTTTATCGACGGCCAACTGCTGCTCAAGATAGCTTTGCAGATCGCGATAAAACTTCTCTTTCGCTGGAAACTTTGTGGGATGGTCGCGGCTTTCACCCTGCGGGAAATAACCGTTGATAACCGTGATATCGCCAATTGGACTCGGGATTTCCGCCATGATTATACGGCGCTGAGCATCTTCATCATCGCCGGGAAAACCGCGTGAGACACTGACTGGCTCAGCTTTGGTCAGCAGCGCGACGCCGTAATGACCTTTTTGCCCGTGATAAAACACGTGATAACCCAGTTTGCTGACGTCCTCAAGCGGGAACATATCGTCATGCACTTTGGTTTCCTGCAAGCCGATGACATCAGGTTGATGCTGTTCAACCAGCGCGGCTAATTGATGAGGACGCGCACGCAAGCCGTTGATGTTGAAAGAGACAAATTTCATTTCGCTGCCATTTTTATCCGCAAAAGTATGGCGCGATGGTAACGAGTTTTTGGGCAAAAGTCATGGTGTGAATCAGGAGGTTACAACGATTAAAACAAGTGGGAAAAAGAGGAGAATGGTATTGATGGTGGTGGGAGAAGGATTCGAACCTTCGAAGTCTGTGACGGCAGATTTACAGTCTGCTCCCTTTG
>NZ_DALYOQ010000037.1:0-12088 GCF_031974595.1 Pantoea sp. CTOTU46764
AGCAAAGCGGGGCTTCCACGCGCCAGATCGATGGCTTGATTCAGCATACGCAGCAGCATGTGCATGATGGCTTCGATAAGGTGAAAGCGCTGGAAGTGCTGTTCGCGCAGATCAGTGCTGCGGTGTCTGGCGTGGTGACGCAACTGAACGAGCTGCAGCAAAACAGTGCTGCGCAGAGCCATCGGGTGAAAAAGATTGCGCTGGAAGTGGTGGAGATGAGCAGACAGCTGCAGCAAAACGAAGCGCTGAACGCGCATCAGGTGCAATCGGCGGTGCAATTGCGCGCGTTATCTGACCGCTTGGCGCAGCGCGCGCAGCAGTTCCGTATTTAATCTGCAGGCATAAAAAAACCCGTCAATGACGGGTTTTTCGCTTATTTCTTCTTCTTACTTTTCTTCAGCAGCGCACGAATCTGCTTCAATTCCGCAGCGGAGAGCTGATCTTCCACTGCTTCCTGGGTATCCAGACTATCAATGGCCGGTTGCTCACCCGCATCTAAACTGGCCTGCAAGCGATTAACGATCTCCTGACTCATGGAGATTTGGTTATCTGCGGCTAACTGTTTGATGTGCTCTTTCAGTGCCGGGTCAATTTTAATGGTTAAGTTAACAGTCTCGGTCATTTTCATACTCCCTTTTGATTTACAACAACGTAGCGGAAGCAGCTAAAAGTTAACAGACTGTCATAAAAATTTAATATTACGAGTGTATAGGGCTAAAATCCCTTAACACCGATTCATCAACCGACGTCAGATTGCCCTGCAACTCGGCGCACAGTTTGCCCATGTAGTGCACGAGAAAATCGGCGTTATGTTCGGCCAGCAGGCGTCCGGCTTCGGTTTGCATGGTTTGCGGTAAACCCAGCAGCTTTTTCTGGAAGTGATCCAGCGTCCACTTCACGTCATCCAGTTCACGCTCTTTTCCTAACGGATCTTCGCTATCAAACAGCGGACGACCTAGCGCGCCCGCCGTGTAGAAAACCCGTGCCAGGCCGATAGCACCTAATGATTCGAGACGATCGGCGTCCTGCACAATTTTCGCTTCCAGCGTTTGCGGCGCGATACGCGCGCTAAAGCTGTGAGCCTGCACCGCGTGCGCGACGGCATCCAGCAGTTCAAATGGGAAGTCGAGGAAATCCTGCTGCAGAATGCGACGCGTCTCTTCCGCCGCATAGGTTGAGGCTAAATGACGTTCAGGATGGTTTTTCGGCAGGTTAACCACATCGTGAAAGTAGCAGGCGGTCATCACGACCATTGGATCGGCGTCGCTGTGCTGCATGATGCGCTTCGCACTCATCCAGACGCGGCGCAGGTGCGCGATATCGTGGGCTTTGTCGTCGTGCAGCCAATTGAGCTGCAGCCAGTTCTCGTAGCGTTGTTGCCAGTGAGTAAGTGACATCGTGCTTCTCCTGTTATTGCTGTTATCTAAGTTCCTGCGGACATCATAGCGGCCTGGTCATGACACTTTTTTTACATCCTTCCAGGATGTGCAAAGCGTAAAAATGAGATCCCGATCTTGTTATAGCGCTGTTAACGTCACTTGCACAGCAACCATGACGATTTCGGTATTTCCTTAGTGCGTTTTAGTTAAATAACTCTCTTCAATAGGTTTAATATATTCGCGTCATCAACAAATTTCGCTTAAGCGCTTAATTCCAGTTATCTATGCTGATAAATGGGGCTTCTTAGAGGCAGATCAACACGGCATAATCTGAAAAGGTTCCCATTCTGGCCTTTATAACGTACTGTATCTGGAAAATTTATGACTTCGGATCCTTGCGAAGTCCTTTTCAGCACACATTTTGCTTATGAACCATTTTTAAAATCTAAAATTGCCAGATTTGCCTGATACTAAGGCGACAAATTATTAAGCAAACTGATTCAAACCCATTATGCTAGCTCTCACATCTTCGGATGTTGGGGGATTCTTCGCAGTTTCCGGGTTTGTGACACAATAAGAGGTATGCAATGAAAGAACGGCCGATTCTTTTTTCCGAACAGCGGGTGCGCGCCCTGCTGGTTGGCCAGCAAACGCAGACCCGGCGCATTATGAAAACTCAAGCTTTCGGTCCGGGTCAGGATCACCATGAAGGTGTACACGCGTTTGATGTCAGTGCCAACCATCTGCACGGCTATAAATTGATGTCGATGACCGATGTCAGTTCGCACTGCCCATTTGGTCAGGCAGGCGATGGTTTGTGGGTCCGTGAAACCTGGCGCGGCCCGATTGTGCCGGAAAACTTACTGGCAGATTACGAACGCGATCCCCTGCCGTTCCGCAATGCGGCGTATTGCCAATACCGCGCGGACAGCAATGAGCTGGGGCAGCTGGATGAGAATTTGCAGAATGCCGAGCAGTTTGGCTGGCAGACCGCCATTCACATGCCGCGCTGGGCCAGCCGCATCGATCTGCAAATTACCTCGGTACGTGCCGAGAAGATTCAGGATATCAGTGAAGATGACATCATGGCGGAAGGCGTGCAGACCGATTCGCACTTCCTCAATAACTTCTTCACCATGAATATGAATTCTGAATCGCCGAAAGAAGCCTACCGTAAGGCGTGGCAGAAACAGTACGGCGCCACCAGCTGGGAAGTGAACCCGTGGGTTTGGGTGATCGCGTTTCAACGGGTTGAACGCTAAATAAATGCTGCAAAGCAGGCAAACGTAAGGTCGTCATTCATGACGACCTTTTTAATGTCCTCACCATGACTTTCCCGCTTTGCCACGCTAATCACAGACAAATCCTCGACTAACTGGTTGAATAGCTGGCTTTGATCACGCGCTGGTAATTCCTCCTTTGCCGCGCCAGGATACTGTTTTCGTCTGAAGAGTGAGTGACGCAATGTTCAAATGGCCGTGGCATGCGCAAATAGAGACTTCAGTACTGGCACTTCCCTGGCAGCAGGCGCTGGCGCAGCCGATCTTTTCACTGCTCGATCCTGATGAAAAAACCGCTCTGGTTACGCTGGCACAACGCTTCCTGCAGCAGAAAAAAATTTCGCCGCTGCAAGGCCTGCAGCTCGATGAACTGTTGCTGACACGTCTGGCGTTACTGTTCTGTTTGCCGGTCTTAAAGCTGGGTCTCGAATGGCTCGATGGCTTCCATGAAGTGCTGATCTATCCCGAGCCGTTCAACGTCGACGATCGCTGGGAAGATGGTAACGGTCTGGTACACCACGCGCCGGCAGTGCACGCCGGACAAAGCTGGACGCAAGGTCCAGTGGTGTTAAACGCATTGGATATTCAGGATTCACTCGATCTTTCCGGTTTTAACCTGGTGATCCACGAAGTAGCGCATAAACTCGATGCGCGCGGCAGCGGTTACACCAGCGGCATTCCGGTGATGGCGCTACGTGATGTCGCCAGCTGGGAGAAAGATTTGCAGCTGGCGATGGCAGAAATTGAAGCTGAAGTCGAATTAGTCGGTGAACAGGCGGCAACCATCGATCCCTACGCTGCCAGCGATGCGGCAGAGTGTTTCGCGGTGCTGTCAGAATATTTTTTCAGCGCACCGGATTTACTGGCTAACCGCTTCCCGGTGATGTATCGCCATCTGCAGCAGTTCTATCGTCAGGATCCACTGGCGCGATTGGCGATGCTAACAGCAGAACCTGCTTAAATCGCGATCGCTTTGTACTAATGCTAGCCAGTTGAATACAAATGTGTTTTAAGCTGTTGACACCTGCAAGGGGCGCCATTAATATTCGCCTCGTTCACACGATTCCTCTGTAGTTCAGTCGGTAGAACGGCGGACTGTTAATCCGTATGTCACTGGTTCGAGTCCAGTCAGAGGAGCCATATTTAGAGAAGCCCGCTTAGGAAACTAAGCGGGCTTTTTGCTTTTCTTATATTCTTTCCTGCCGTTCATTTCTGAAACTTTTGGCATAATTCTGCTTATCTGAGGGTAAAAGAATTACCAATCAACCAAAAAGTATCAAAAATGACACTTTGAATCCCTGGACTCCATTTTTTTAGTAGAAATTGCATGAAAAGGCGCTAAAGGTTCAAAAATGAACCTTTTAGTATTATATTCAGGCAATGTCTATGCATGCCGCTTAAAAAACCAGGAAAGTGTCATAAATGAACCTTGATGAAATTAGGTCTCTACTTAAAAGCCTCTCTCATGCAGACAAGCAGAAATTGCTCGATGAGTGGCCACTTGATGTTCAACCTTTCACTGAATTCGCAGCATCCGATAAGCCAATACTGAGCGCCCTTGAGCTTTCATTACTGCCACCCATACTGACCAATGAGTTGAAGCGGCAAAATATCACCTATGAAGAGATGGCGATGCAAATTGGCGTGTCTATCTCAACCTTCAAAAGAATGATCGCCAATCCCGCAGCCGCAAAGGCGATGAATCTTCATGCCTTACTTAAGGAACTCGGAGTAAAAGTATGGCTCGAAAAATAGAGGTGTGGCTCTATGACAAGTCTGTCGGTACCTTGACAGAGGAGGACGCCGGTTTCACTTTCTGTTACCGGCCCAATTATAGCGGTCGCGCGATTTCATTAAGTATGCCGGTAAGGCGAGAACCTTATTTTAATGAAGAGCTCCATCCTTTCTTCAAAGGGTTGGCACCAGAAGGTTGGTTGCGTAAACGATATTCTGAAATTCAAAAAATTGATGATAAAGATCTGTTTGGATTACTCATGCAGAACGGTAACGACTTGCTTGGTGCAGTAGTACTCAAGGAGATAACATCATGAATTCAGCATGCTGCCTGATAAATTTAGCTCAACTCAAGGAATCCGAGCTTGATACGAACTATTCCCTTAAAGGCATTAAACATCTGTTTGGTAGTGTAAACGTTGCCCTTAGTTTGCCCTTTACGCGAAGTCAGTTTATTCAGGAATTGCCTGAACGTCAGAAAGGCATGAGTATTTCCGGCTATCAACCGAAGCTTTCGCTGTGTCTGGAAGAGGGGGAACTGCAGGTTGTCAGTAATAACGGCACGTATATTCTTAAACCCTCACCTGAAGAGTACCCACATCTGGCGGAAAATGAGCATGCCACAATGTGCGTCATGCAACGTCTAAGATTTAACGTTCCTCCCTTTGGCTTAATCCCCTTTCAAGCAGAAAAAGGCCGACCAAATGAGTTGGCCTTTGTGATCAAAAGATATGATCGCTTAGAAGACCTAACGCGATTACATCAGGAGCAGTTGGATGGCGCGATGGGACTCGATGATAAATATGGCAAAATTAATAATAAAAAAGCCATCAGTTATGAGAGGGCTGCCAAATTTCTGAATAGCGCAGTCAGCAATAGTTTAAACAGTAAGCGCGACCTTTTTTTACGCATCGTCTATGCCTATGTGCTCGGGAATAATGATTTTCATCTGCGTAATATCGGGATCATACTTCCCGAAGCAGGACCCGCTTACCTGGCACCAGTGTATGATTTTATTAGCGTGGTGCCCTATCCCGCTGCATTCGGCGAGTACTTAGCGCTGCCTCTGCTTGAATGTGAAGAAAATGATGCCGGGAGCGCGCCAGGAATTGATTCAGGCTATGGGGAATATGTCGGTGCGGACTTTATCCTGCTTGCTCAGGGTATGGATATTCAACCCGCGCTGGCCCGCAAATGGTTGGTCGATGTGGTGAAGAGTCACTCGCTGATCATTGCTACCTACGCTGAAAGCCATATGCCTGAAGAACAGCGTAATCTCGTACTTGATTATGTCGCACGCAGAATGACGTTACTGGCCGTGACCGAACTGTAACGCGTCTTTCGCGCGTGATCACAGACATAAAAAAACCCGCTGGCCTAAGAGCGGGTCCTTTATTCATCAGCGCACAGTTCATTCCAGTAGCTGTAGCGGATCACATGGTGCAGGCGCTTATCTCTCATAGTAGCGATACACCGAAGGATGGAACTCAACGCCGTAAAGTTGGCTGATGGGAATCAGCAGGTCGATATGGTTGCTGAGATCGAATTCGCGCTCTTCTGCGGGTCCAGTCTCGCCATTGATCAGTTGGTTAAACCACTGCTGCAAGAGGTGTTTCATTGCCAGCTTCTCCACAAATGATTGAGGCTGACAGTAAACCGCATTCTCACATATAACCAAAACGATTAGTTGTGCGCTTCTTTGCCAAATATTGCATATATGCAGGGTCGCCATTAATGGCGACCTGCCCAATGCGTTATCCCCGACTCTTCGCCATCATCTTGCGGTAATTGTTCAGCCATTTACCGCTGGTGAGTCGCCACCAGAAGAATACGCCGCGCACCGTCCAGTCGAGGAACATCCCGAGCCACACGCCAATCACGCCCATTCCCAGCACAATCCCGAGGAAATAACCGGCCACCACACGTGCGCCCCACATGCTGAACATCGACACATACATGGTGTAACGTGCATCGCGCGCGCCTTTCAGGCTGGCGGGCAGCACCCAAGACGCAGTCCAGATCGGCATAAAGGCGGCATTGAGCCAAATCAGATGCTTGGTAACTGAGATGACTTCCGGATCGCGGCTGTAAAACTGCGCGAGCGTGCCGGCGAGCGGCACGGTAATCAACGCCAGCGAACACAATCCAATCATCGCCAGCCAGAACACGTGCTTGATTTGCCGTTCCGCCTGCATCACCTGATTCAGCCCCAGCCTACGCCCGGTAATAATGGTCGATGCCGATCCCAACGCGTTACCCGGCAGGTTAATCAGCGAAGCAATTGAGAAGGCGATAAAGTTACCGGCGATCTCATTGGTGCCCATGCCAGCGACAAAAATCTGCGTCAGCAATTTGCCGCCGTTAAACAGCACCGATTCAATACTGGCGGGCACGCCAATGCCCAACACTTCCATCAGAATGTTGCGGTCCCAGCGCCGGAAATAGCTGGCGATGGAGATCTTCAATGCTGGCGTAATACCGCGATACAGCACGTATATCGCCGCTGCCGCGCCGATATAGCGCGAGATGGTTAAACCCAATCCGGCACCGACAAAGCCCAGCCCTTCCCAACCCATACAGCCGTAAATCAGCACGCTACTGATCACGATGTTGAGAATGTTCATGCCGCCGTTGATCAGCATCGGGATTTTGGTATTACCCGCACCACGCAGCGCGCCACTGCCAATCAGCGCAATCGCCGCCGCAGGATAGCTCCACGCCGAGGTTTGCAGATAGCTCAGCGCCAGCTCTTTCACTTTGGGATCGGCGCTGCCGGCAATCACATCAATGATCAGATGCCCCCAAAACTCGATGGCGATCACCAGCACAAACGCCAGCGCGGTCATCAATCCCAGCGACTGTCGCGTCGCGGCTCGCGCTCGCTTGCCGTTGCGTTTTGCCAGGCTGAACGCCACCACCACCGTGGTGCCGAGATCGATGGCGGCAAAGAAGGAGATGATCACCATGTTAAAGCTATCGGCCAGACCGACGCCCGCCATCGCTTCTTTACCCAGCCAGCTCACCAGGAAGGTACTGAGGACGCCCATCAGCATCACGCACAGGTTTTCGATAAAGATGGGCACGGCTAATGGGGTGATTTCTCGCCAGAACAACGTACGGTAAGAGCGGCGTTTGGGATACCACGCCGTGTTTCTGACCGCCCGCATCACTGCTACGCCAGGATTTTGCAAGGGATTACCAAATCACTTTGGAGAGGAAGAAGAGTAATAATGATGATAGGCCACTGACAATTATGCAAAGTGTTTCCCCTCACCATTTAATCATTATTACAAACTTTTTGTCGCCACTACCGCAGGATCGGCTGCGCCCCCCAAATAGGCGCTGCGCACGTCATCATTGTTGAGCAGCTCGGCACCGCTGCCGCTCAGACGAATCTCGCCGTTCACCATCACATAGCCACGATCCGCCAGCTGCAATGCATGGCGGGCATTCTGCTCCACCAGAAACAGCGTCATGCCTTGCTGAGTCAACTCGCGCAGAATGCCAAAGATCTGCTTTACCACAATCGGCGCGAGGCCAAGGCTGGGTTCGTCGAGCAGCAACAACCTGGGTCGACTCATCAGCGCGCGGGCAATTGCCAGCATCTGCTGTTCGCCGCCGGAGAGCGTCATGGCGCGCTGCTTGCGCCGCTCCAGCAGGCGCGGAAACAGCTGATACATGCGATCTTTGTCCTCTTTGACAAACCGCTCGCCGATGGCGATGGTGCCCATTAGCAGGTTCTCTTCCACCGTCATATCAGGAAAGATGCGCCGCCCTTCCGGTGCCTGGGCAATGCCGCTAGCGGCGATGAAGTGGGTCGAGCGCTGGCTGATGGCTTCACCGCGCAACCGAATCTCGCCGCTGGCAATGCGCGGCTGACCAAAGATTGACATCAGCAGCGTGGATTTCCCCGCACCGTTAGCGCCGATCAGCGCCACGGTTTCGCCCTGATTTACCGTCAGCGATACCTGCTTTAGCGCCTGCAAAGGACCGTAAAACACATCGACCTGCTCAAAAGCCAGCATCGGTTCAGCCATGATCGCTCTCCTCTTCTGCGCCGAGATAGGCGGCAATCACTTTGGGATCGTGACGAATTTGCTGCGGCGTGCCTTGGGCAATCACATCGCCATGATCGAGCACTACGATGTGATCGGAAATGCGCATCACCATTGGCATGTCGTGTTCAATCAGCAACACGCTGATGCGATGGTCGGCGCGCAGACGATGCAAAATCGCGCTCAACGCTTCGGTTTCCACCGGATTCAGCCCAGCCGCCGGTTCATCCAGACAAATCAGTTCCGGCCGCGTACACATGGCGCGCGCGATCTCCAGCCGCCGTTGCTGACCGTAAGAGAGCGTACCGGCCAGGCGGTTGGCGCTGGCGACCAAGTCGACGTTCTCCAGCCAGTAGAAAGCGCGATCCAGCGCGCGATTCTCCGCTTCCTGGTAGCCGCGCGTGTTCAGCACGCCCGCCAGCAGCTGACGATTGACCTGCATATGCTGCGCCACTAGCAGGTTCTCAATCACCGACATTTCACGGAACAGCCGAATATTTTGGAACGTACGCGCCAACCCGGCGCGGTTCACCAGATGCGCGCCGCCAAACATTTTGTACCAGAGCCGCGAGCCGAGCCGGCTGGGATTGATCCAGTCGCCCGCATGGATTTTCTGCCCCAGCACCTGAATCACATCGGTGCTGCGCTGGTTGGCGTTGAGCACAATGCGCCCGCCGGTGGCGCGATAAAAACCGGTCAGGCAGTTGAACACCGTGGTTTTACCCGCGCCGTTGGGGCCAATCAGCGAGGTCACTGAACCGCGCTCCACCGCCAGGCTGACATCATTGAGCGCCTTAATGCCACCAAAGCGCATCATCAGATTGTTCACTTGCAGAATGGCATCACTCATGGCGCACTCCTTTTCGCAACGGCACGCCGACGCGTGCGGTGCGCACCAGCCCGCGCGGCCGCCAGATCATCATCAGCACCATTAACATGCCAAACAGCAGCACGCGGTATTCGGCAAAGCTGCGCAGTAGCTCCGGCGCTACCGTCAGCACAAACGCCGCCAGCACCACGCCAAGCGTCGATCCCATGCCGCCGAGCACCACAATGGCAAGAATCAGCGCCGACTCAAAAAAGGTGAACGAGGTAGGATTGACGAAGCCCTGATAGCTGGCGAAAAACACTCCAGCAATGCCCGCCGTTGACGCGCCCAGCATAAAGGCCGAAAGCTTAACCAGCACATGATTGAGCCCCATTGCGCGGCAGGCAATCTCATCTTCGCGCAGCGCTTCCCAGGCACGTCCAATCGGCATGCGCGTCAGGCGATGCTTGATCCACAGCACCAGCAACACCACCAGAACCAGCACCACGTAGATGAAGATAAACTTCATATTGGGGTTGTAAGTGACATGCAGAAACTCGTGATACGGCACGCCGCCATCGCGCGCGCGACGGGCAAACTCGAGGCCAAAGAAAGTCGGCGACGGCACGGAAACCCCGTTCGGACCGCCAGTGAAGGCTACCCAATTGGTCAGCACCAGACGAATGATTTCACCAAAGCCGAGCGTAACAATCGCCAGATAATCACCGTGCATACGCAGTACCGGGAACCCAAGCAGCGCACCGGCAAACGCCGCCAGCAGCGCCGCCAGCGGCAGCATGCTCCAGAAACCCAATCCGAGATATTGATAGCCGAGCGCCAGGCCGTACGCACCGATGGCATAAAAGGCGACGTAGCCGAGATCGAGTAATCCAGCGAGGCCAACCACAATATTCAAACCCAGTCCGAGCAGCACATAAATCAGGCCGAGAATCGCCACCGTCAGCAGGTATTTGCTGGAGAGGAAGGGAAAGACCAGCGCTACGACCAGCAGCAACGGCAATATCCAGCGCAAACGCGAACGATAGCCGGGTTCGCGCACGTAAACACCGTCATCGCTGCTGGCAAACTTGCGCATGATGCGCTGACCAAAAGGTGCGTGCAGAAACACGCTAAACAGTAAGCGCCCCGCCATCACCACCGCCACCAGCAGCGCCACGCGCTGGGGCGACAGCTTGAAGCTGTAACCGTCGAGCACCACGCCAACAATCGGACCAAACACCACCAGCGCCACCAATCCCGCCAGCAGCGTGTCGAACAGCGCCTGGCGCACAGGACTTTGCGTCATTGCATTCATCGGGGCTTCCTCACACTTTAGCGACCAGCGGCCGTCCCAGCAGTCCTTGCGGGCGGAAGATCAAAATCACCACCAGCAGCGAAAACGAGAACACATCTTTGTAATCAGAATTCACCATGCCAGCGAACTGCGCTTCCGCGACGCCCAGCAATAATCCTCCGAGCATCGCGCCCGGCAGTGAACCGATGCCGCCGAGCACCGCCGCAGTAAAGGCTTTGATGCCAATGATAAATCCGGCGTAAAAATCAAAGGTGCCGTAATTCATGGTCACCAGCACGCCAGCCAATCCCGCCATCGCCGCACCAATCACAAACACCAGCGAGATAACGCGATCGGTATTGATACCGAGGATTGAGGCCATACGCCGATCCTGCTGCACCGCGCGGCAAATACGCCCGAGTTTGGTGTACTGGATAATCCAGGTCAGCAGCGCCATGCCGCAAAATGCGGCGATCAGGATGAAGATTTTGGTCCAGGTGATCTGCACCACGCCGCCATCAAACTCCATGCGCAACACGCCGGTGAGCAGTGTAGGGATACCCTGTTGATTCGGTCCCTGACTGAGCTGCACATAGTTCTGCAGAATCAGCGACATCCCGATCGCTGAAATCAGCGGTGCGAGGCGCGTCGAGTTGCGCAGCGGCCGATAAGCGATACGCTCAATCGCCCAGCCGTAAGCCGAAGTGACAATGATGGTGAAGATTAAGGTGCCGAAAATCAGCAGCGGGAAGGAGTGAATGCCGAAAAAGCTGAGTAGCGATAAGCCAATGGCACACAGATAGGCGGAGATCATATACACCTCGCCGTGGGCGAAATTGATCATGCCGATGATGCCGTAAACCATGGTGTAACCGATGGCGATCAGACCATACACGGCACCGAGTGTTAAGCCGTTGATCAGCTGCTGTAAGAAGAAGGCGTCCATAATGTCGTCTCGTACTCAATGGGAGCGCACACCTCGCGCTCAATCGCGAATGGCCCCGCACTGCGCGGGGCCGCGTGGCACATTACAGCTGGTGATATTTGCCTTTGTCGTCCCATTGGTACACGACGTAATCCGACACTTTGAGATCGCCTTTGCTGTCCCAGGCTTTTTTGCCCATCACGGTATCGACGCTGTTGGCTTTCAGCCAGTCGCTAGCCTTGGCGTTGTCTTTGCCTGCCGCTTTGTAAGCAGCCGCCAGCGTTTGCACGGAGGCGTAGGCATACAAGGTGTAACCTTCTGGCTCAAATCCGCTGGCGCGGAATTTCTCGATCACCGCTTTGCCATCGGCGATGGTGCGCGGATCGTTGCCGAAGGTCATGTAGACGCCTTTGGTGTATTGCGGGCCGCCTGCTGCCGTCACCATCTCTTCAGTCACGATGCAATCACCGGAGAAGAAGGCGGCATTAACGCCCTGCTCTCGCATCTGGCGTACCAGCGGACCGGCCTCCGGATGACAGCCACCGAAATAGACCACGTCCGGTTTCAGCGCGCCGATCTTGGTTACCAGCGCATTGAAATCTTTCTCACCGCG
>NZ_DALYOQ010000037.1:12098-31241 GCF_031974595.1 Pantoea sp. CTOTU46764
ACAAGCCTTCATACAAAACTTCTTTCACACCACGCTTTTCAAGCGAGGCTTTGGTGGCATCCGCTAACCCCTGGCCGTAAGTGTCTTTGTCATGAATAATGACCACGTTCTTGGCTTTGAGCTTGTCGATGATGTAATCCGCGGCGATAGCGCCCTGCTGATCATCACGGCCACACATACGGAACATGGTTTTCATGCCGCGTTCAGTAATTTTCGGATTGGTTGATCCAGGAGTGATCGCCAGCACGCCGGCTTCATCATAGACTTCCGAGGCGGGCATGGTGGATGAGGAGCAGAAGTGGCCGACCACCGCCATCACCTTGTCCTGATCGACCAGGCGGTTAGCGACGGATACCGCCTGTTTCGGTTCACAAGCATCATCGCCCTGCACCAGCACGATTTTCTCGCCGTTGATGCCGCCCGCCGCATTGATATCCTCCGCAGCTTGGCTCGCACCTTTCCAGTATTGCGCGCCGTACGTCGCATTAGGCCCAGAGAACGGACCGGCCACACCAATTTTAATATCTGCCTGAGCGTAAAAGGCCACGCTTAAACAACCTGCAATCGCCACCTTCATTGGGTGTTTTATGAATTTCAAAGACATGCTTTCAATCCTCAACGGGTCAGGAACGGAGCCATACCACGGCATGGGAGAAATCAATTTCTGAAACTTTGGCAAAACAGCATGCGGCCCACAAACCCGTAGGGTCGCCATTCATGGCGAGCCTCTTTCAGTAAAGACATCGATTCATTAAGGCCACGGTTGAAAACTAAGCAATAAGCTCGCCAATACCGCGAAGGTAGACAATTTATTACTCGGGCATCGCTCCAGAACAGGAGACACGCGATGTAACATCCCTGCTGATCATAAACATAGCTATGGTTACGCCACGCACCAGCACCGTGATGGTGCAGAATGCGGTCGATCACAGATTCTTCATCGTCGCGCTGGGTTTATCCGCTATGCTCTGGTGAAAACGGTCCACGTTTCCTAAAGGAGAACCCATGAATACACAACGGAACGGATTGAGCAGCCAGCAAGCGCTGAACGAATTAGAACGCCTGTACGATGCAGCCGTTGACGCGTTGCGCAACGCCATCCGCGATTTCACCGCCAGCGGGCAGTTGCCGGATGAAGGCGCTCGTCAGCAAGGGCTGTATGTCTATCCGCAGCTGCGCATCACCTGGCTGGGCGAAGGCCCGCAAAAAAATCGTACCCGCGCATGGGGACGTTTTACCCATACCGGCAGCTACAGCACCACCATCACGCGCCCGGCGCTGCTGCGTCACTATCTCAGCGAGCAGCTGCAGATGCTGGAGAAAGAGTACGACGTGCTGATTGAGGTCGCTCCCTCTGAGCAGGAAATTCCTTATCCTTATGTGATTGATGGCTTGTCACTGGACCGCTCAATGAGCGCCAGCATCGCACGCCATTTCCCGACCACCGAACTGTCGCAGATCGGTGATGAAACCGCCGACGGCCTGTTCCACGCCAATGCGATTTTCCCGCTGTCGCACTTTGACGCGCTGCGCACCGATTTCTCACTGGCGCGCCTGCGCCACTACACCGGCACCAGCGTAGAGCACTTCCAGCCGTTCGTGCTGTTCACTAACTACACGCGTTACGTTGATGAGTTCGTGCGCTGGGCAATTGAGCAAGTACAGGATCCCAACACGCCTTACGACAGCCTGGCCTGCGCCGGTGAAGTGGTGATCACTGCCGATACTCAAGACCCCACGGCGATGATGTCCGATCTGGCGTGGAAGAAGCACCAAATGCCCGCCTGGCACCTGACATCACCGAATCGTCGCGGCATTACGCTGGTGAACATCGGCGTTGGCCCGTCCAATGCCAAAACCATCTGCGACCATCTGGCGGTGATTCGTCCGCACGCCTGGCTGATGATTGGCCACTGCGGCGGTCTTCGCGAAAGCCAGACCATCGGCGACTATGTACTGGCGCATGCCTACCTGCGCGACGACCACGTACTGGATAGCGTACTGCCGCCAGATATCCCTATCCCAAGCATCGCCGAAGTTCAGCGCGCCTTGTATGACGCCACCAAAGCGGTGAGCGGCATGCCCGGTGAAGAAGTTAAACAGCGCCTGCGCACCGGCACCGTGGTCACCACCGATGACCGTAACTGGGAGCTGCGCTACTCCGCTTCAGCGCTGCGCTTCAACCTGAGCCGCGCCGTTGCGGTTGATATGGAAAGCGCCACCATCGCCGCGCAGGGTTACCGCTTCCGCGTGCCCTACGGCACCTTGCTGTGCGTATCGGATAAACCGCTGCACGGCGAGATCAAGCTACCGGGCCAGGCAAACCGTTTCTACGAAGGCGCAATCTCAGAGCACCTGCAGATTGGCATCTGCGCGGTGGAACTGCTGCGAGCTGAAGGGGATAAGCTACATTCAAGGAAGCTGAGAACCTTTAACGAGCCACCGTTCAGGTAATGATGATGGCGTTCCGGCCCTTAAAGGGCCGGAACATTGCAGTAAAACGCGTCATGACATTTTCAAAACGATATTCTGCACAAACCACGCCAACACCAGAAGGCCGGTCGGGATCATGATTTTCCAGGTTATGCTGTTATTGAAGGCAGCTATTTTATCCTCCAGCTGATTAAATCTTTGGTCAATTCTTTCAAATTTTTGGTCAATTCTTTCAAATATTAGATCAATTTTGTCGAACTTCGGGTTGAGTTGGTCCTGCATCCGCTCAAACTTTTTATCGATACGTTGTTCCAGCGCCCCCAGCTCGCCCATGATCTCCACACGCATTACGCCCTGCTCGGCTCTGACCTTTTCGATATCCGCTTTGGTGGCAAAATGTTCTGAACGCGCCGTTAGCACCGCAACATCTGTCTGAATCTGCTGCGTGGTTTTTTCCAGCTGTTCAACCCGTTTGGTTAATTGTTCCATTTGATGATCTCCTTTGTTTCCAACGTCAAAAATAAGCGGTGGGAACACACGAGTTGTATTGCTAACGGGGTAATCCATCACCGAATCCTCTTCCATCGCGTTGCTCAATCTTTCCACCACACCGTTAGTGAAACAGATTTGCGCAGCGTTAACATTCCACGATCCCGCCATTCGCAGCACATTTTTTGCGGGCAGGTTTAAACAACACGCACAGCCTGGGCCGTTTTGAGATTGAAGGAAAGTGAGCATCAAAAAGGATTGCGAGGTGACACGCAGAAAATAAACGAAGGGATGCAACAGCAGACACGGAAGCCCGAGCGGGCTTCCGTTAAGCAAGATTTACGCGCTCAGCCAGCCCAGTTTGATGACAAAAAGAATCGACAGAATGATCAGCGCCGGGTTGACCTCTTTGGTGCGACCGCTCAGCAGTTTCACCACTGTCCAGGTGATGAATCCGAACGCAATACCGTTGGCGATTGAGTAGGTCAGCGGCATCGTCAGCGCAGTCACGGTTACCGGCGCGGCGGTGGTGATGTCTTTCCAGTCAATATCAGCCAGACCAGATGCCATCAGCACCGCAACAAACAGCAGCGCTGGCGCGGTGGCATAAACCGGTACGCTGCCCGCCAGCGGCGAGAAGAACAGGCTCAGCAAGAACAGAATCGCCACCACAATTGCCGTCAAACCGGTACGGCCACCGGCGCTGACGCCCGCAGCAGATTCCACATAGCTGGTGGTGGTTGACGTACCGAGCAGCGAGCCAAACAGCGCGGCGGCGCTATCTGCGATCAACGCACGACCCATTTTCGGCACGTTGCCCTGCTCATCCGCCAGTCCAGCACGCTTGGTCACACCCAGCAAGGTGCCAGTGTTATCGAACACGTCCACGAACAGGAAGGCGAAGATCACGCTGACCAGGCCAACGTTAAAGGCACCCGCGATATCAAGCTGCATAAAGGTTGGCGCGATAGAAGGCGGAGCAGAGAACACGCCGCCAAACGGCGTCAGGCCAATGCCCATGGAGATGAAAGTCACCACCAAAATGCCGATCAGCACCGCGCCGGTAACGCGACGCGCTTCCAGCACCACAATGATGAAGAAGCCGAGCAGCGCCAGCAGCGGGCCCGGTTTGGTCAGGTCGCCCAGGCCAACCAGCGTAGCTGGGTTATCCACCACGATGCCCGCGCCTTCCAGCGCGATGATCGCCAGGAACAGGCCGATACCGGCACCAATACCGGCACGCAGTGGCAGCGGAATGCTGTTAATAATCCACTCACGAATTTTGAAAAGCGACATGGCAAAGAAGATCACCGCCGACAAGAACACCGCGCCCAGCGCGACTTGCCACGTGTAACCCATATGCAGAACCACGGTATAGGTAAAGAAGGCGTTGAGGCCCATGCCCGGTGCGAGTGCAATCGGATAGTTAGCGATCAGGCCCATTAACACACAGCCAATCGCCGCAGCCAGACAGGTCGCCACGAAGACCGCACCTTTATCCATGCCGGTTGCACCGAGAATGCTCGGGTTAACAAACAGGATGTAAGCCATTGCCAGGAAGGTAGTGATACCCGCAATGATTTCTGTGCGAACCGTTGTGTTGTGCGCTTTTAATTTGAAGAGTTTTTCTAACATCATCATCTCTCATGAGCGGAGTCGGCACGAATGCGCGCGCTCCTTGCCAATGTGGTTTACAGACTTATTGTTGTATTGGACGCAAGGCGTTTAACCTTCCCCTGTCCTCATAGCAATAGCTATGCCATCACCCTACGCAATCGATTACGTTTCCGAATAATGCTTCGCTTAGGATAATTCCGAACCAGAATGAGGCGCGATTATGGTGCATTGCACCAGCGCCGCGCAATCGTTTTCCCTCGTTGCGATTGTTTGGCAAAAAGAGTGCGGCACTGCACGCTTCCGCACTCTGCCAGGCGATGGCGCTCACGTTTCTGTTGCTTGAATCTGCAGCTAAAAAACATCGGGTTACACTGCATTTAACCCTTTCGTAACAAAAGAGGCGCATCCATGAAGCCCGCGATTTTGGTGGTCGATGATGATCGTGCAGTGTGCGAATTGCTGCACGATGTGTTGAATGAACATGTGTTTACCGTTTATTGCTGCCATCAGGGTAAAGATGCGCTGGCTCTGCTGGCGCTACATCCGGAAATTTCGCTGGTGATGCTGGATATGATGCTGCCAGACACCAACGGCTTGCTGGTGCTGCAGCAAATGCAGCGGCAGCGTCCCGATCTGCTGGTGATTATGTTGACCGGCATGGGTTCGGAAGCAGATATGGTGGTGGGACTGGAGATGGGCGCGGATGATTACATCGCCAAGCCGTTCAACCCGCGCGTGGTGGTGGCACGAGCGCGCGCTGCACTGCGTCGCTGCGGACGACTGGCGCAGCCGGAAGCGTTGCCGGATGAAGGCTGGCAATTTAACGGCTGGCGGCTGGACGATGCGCGCTGTCAGCTGTTCAATCCACAGCGCGAAAGCGTGCCACTGACGCAAGGTGAATACACGCTACTGCGTGCGCTGGTGGCGCATGCGCGCAAAGTATTAACCCGCGATCAACTGCTCGAACTGACGCACAGCGAAAGCCTCGAGGTGTTTGATCGCACCATTGATGTGCTGATTATGCGGCTACGACGCAAGATCGAAAGCAACCCGCATCAACCGAGCCTGATCCGCACCATTCGCGGTCTCGGCTATGTTTTCTCCGCCGATGTGATGCGTCCTGCCTCTTCGGCGCGTGAAACGCAAATCGCCTGATCCATCCAGCGCTGCATCTCGGCTAATGGCCGCGTGCCGTCCAGCGCGTTGGCGGCATGCAGATTAAAACAGGCGCAGGTGTGCGCCAGCTTCAGCGTTTCCGTCAGCGACCAGCCTTCGTGGCTGGCATAAAGCACACCGGCGCAAAACGCATCGCCCGCGCCAACGCTACCCACGATCTCTTCCGGCGCTAAACACCACGCGGGCTGCCAACGCCCTTCGCCTTCTGCTTGCTGGCCCCACGCGCCTTCCGGTGCGTGAATCACCACCCGCTGACGTACACCTTGCTGCAGTAGCCAGGTCGCCGCCTCGGCAAACGCTGAAGGCGCGGCAAGCCCTTGCGGCGTGCGCAAACTGATGCCGGTGAGCGATTGCGCCTCCAGTTCGTTGATCACCAAATAATCGAGCCAGCGCAGCGCGGGCACCACCAGCGGGCGATATTCGCCCACGCGCGACACCAAATCGAGTGAGGTGAGATAGCCGCGCTGCTGCATCTGCGCCAGCAATCGTGCGCTGCGCGTGCCGTATTCCTCGTCCGGCACATCAAGGCTATCCAGCAGCAGCAAATAACCAAGATGGAATATGCGATGTGCAGTGGAGACGTCGGCGAAATGCGCCAAATCGAGCTTGCCATTGGCACCGCGAGCATGGAAGAAGGTGCGCTGGCCGTCCGGCGTAGTCATCACCTGCGTCATCGCCGTGTTGATGCCTGCCGTGCGCTGCACAAACTGGCGGTCGATGTGATGATCGTCCAGCAGTTGCAGGATGTAGTCGCCGTCGCTGTCCTCGCCCACCATGCCGACGCCCGCCAGCGGCAAATTCAGCTGCATGCGCGCCAGGGTAAACAGCACGTTGAGCGCCGCGCCGCCGCTGCACTTCTCGCTGTGCTGAATCTCCGTCAGCCAGCCCTGTTCCGGCCAGTGGCTGATGCGCTGCACGTGATCCACCAGCATGCTGCCGGCACCGATGATTCCGTTACGCACCATACTCTCAGGCCCTCCCGGCGCTGCCGAACACCTGCATCTGCTGCGCCACCACGTTGGCGATGTCACGCTCCACGGCCATTAGCAATTCGGCAAAGGCGTCGTAGCGTGCATCGCGCTGAGTGATCTGCGCTTCAATCGCCCCGAGCGCCGCCTGCGACATGCCGGTGTAAAAGTTGATTTTATTGATGCCGAGGCTAACGGCGCGGCGGAAGTCCGCATCGCTAATGCCGGAACCGCCATGCAGCACCAGCGGAATGCCAGCCGTCGAGCGAATCGCTGCCAGCCGGTCGAAGTCGAGTTTGGGTTCGCCCTTGTATTTGCCGTGCGCATTGCCAATCGCCACCGCCAGGCAATCAATGCCGGTGGCGTGCACAAAATCAGCGGCCTGCGCCGGATCGGTGAATTTATCGCTGTCGGCCTCGCCAAACAGCGCACCGCCTTCATCGCCGCCCACCGCACCCAGTTCGGCTTCCACCGAAACGCCGAGCGCGTGGCACATCTTCACCACTTCGCGCGTCTGGCGGACGTTTTCCTCGTAGCTGAGCGTCGAGCCATCGAACATGACCGAGGTAAAGCCAAGACGAATCGCCTGCATCACCGCCTCAAAATGCAGGCCGTGATCGAGATGCAGCACCACCGGAATATCGTGCAGCGCCGCTTCGGTGCGCACGGCGGCGACCAGATGTTCGAGGTTGACATACTTAAAATGCACTTCGGCGATGCTGATGATAAATGGCGAGCGCTGCCGCTCAGCCGCCTGATAGAGCGCGCGCAGAAAATGGGTATCGAGGACGTTAAACGCGCCGAGCGCGTAGCCGTTCTGTTGCGCATGGGCCAAACCCTGCGCCAGGGAAATCAATGCCATATCAGGCTCCTTTAGGCCAGCCAGCGGTGATATTCGTTACACAGCAGCCAGCGCGGTTCTTCATCTTCATCAAGCGGATTGAAGCGCGCCAGCGGGGTGAGAAACACGTTGTCATGTTCGTCGTCGTTGGGCATTGAGACTTCACCCACCAGTACATCGCCGTAACCCTCTTCACCCCAAAAGCTGTGCCAGATGCCCGGCAGCAAGGTGACGCTTTCGCCCGGCGATAAACGCAGCTGCGAACCGGCGGCGTGGGTTTGCCGAATGCCATCCAACGTGACGTTGACCGCCGTCTCGGCCAGCTGATTGCCTGCGCGGTTATGCAGCGTAACGATCAGATTGCCGCCGCCGCGATTGATAATGTCTTCCATCTTTTGCGGGTGATAATGCATCGGCGTGACCTGCCCTTCGCGCACGTGCATGATCTTTTCGGCGTAGGGTTTGGCCCACGGCTGGCCACCGCGCGAACCGTTGCGCAAAGTGAACAGGGTTAAACCGGTTTGATTGAAATCGTCAGCGCCGAAGCTGGTGACATCCCAGCCGAGGTGCAGCGCCAGCAGTTCATCGGCATCATGTTTATCGAGCGCGCGCCACTGGCTGAGGCCGTAATCGGCCCACGGCGGCAGATGCACATCCTGGCGCATAAAGAATTCGCGGGTACGTTGTAGGATCGCATTCACTTCAGAGCGTTGCATTGTCTCCTCCTTTACTCGCTGGCCCTCACCCCAGCCCTCTCCCGCAAGCGGGCGAGGGAGCTGACCGAGCAAACCTAACTATCCCCTCTCCCATTGATGGGAGAGGGTTAGGGTGAGGGGAACCCGCAATTACTTCACCGTCCAGCCCTTGTAACTGCTAACGCTGTTACGATCGATCATCGTCACCGGAATCAGCACCGGCTTATCTGGCGCGGGTTTGCCCTGCAGGATGTCATAGCCGATCTCCACCGCTTTCGCCGCCATCACCTGCGGGTCTTGCGCAGGCGTGGCCACGAACAGCGAGCCTTTGCGTTTCAGCGCCTCTTCACCGTCTGGCGATCCATCGACGCCGACAATAAAGAACTCATTGCGCTGCGCCTGTTTCGCCGCCAGATCGGCACCAATCGCGGTTGGGTCGTTAATCGCGAACACCGCATCAATCTTCGGATTAGCCGACAGCAGGCCGGTCATCACTTCGAGGCCACCTTCACGGCTGCCTTTGGCGTTCTGGTTGTAGGAGAGCAACTTGATGTCCGGATGGGTTTTCAGCTCGTTCATGCAGCCTTCCACACGGTTCTGCACCGCAGAAACCGGCGGTCCGTTGATGATGACCACGTTGCCTTTGGCTTTCAGGCGATCGGAGATGTATTTACACGCCATGGCACCGGCGGCGGTGTTATCGGAGGTGATCGTGGCGTTAGCGCCGTCTGCCGCCACGTCGACTGCCACCACCACAATCCCGGCATCACGCGCACGTTTAACCGCGGGTGCGATGCCTTTGGAATCAGCGGCGTTGAGGATAATCATGTCCACTTTGGCGGCGATGAAGTTATCAATCTGCCCCACCTGCTGACCGAGATCGTAACCGCTGGAGACCAGCGTTACGTTGACCTTGTCACCCGCCAGCTCGCGCGCCTTGAGCTCCGCACCTTTGGTGATCTGCACGAAGAACGGGTTGGCGAGATCGCCGACGGTCACACCAATGGATTTCAGCTCTTTGGCCTGCACCAATGGCGCGCTCAGAAGCGTAGCCGCCAGCAGTCCGGTTAGAATCGGATTAAAACGCATAGTCGATGTTCTCCTGCTTTTTGGTTTTTATGATGGGTGCTTGCTGTCCCCCATCCCGGCCTTCCCCCGCAAGCGGGGGAAGGAGACGTTGCCACATGCAGCTTCAGTACGAGCATATGGCAGCATCTTCCTCCCCCACTTGTGGGGGAGGACCGAGGAGGGGGACAGCAAGCACGATATAACTCAACCCACGTGATGCCGCGTCCGGTACTTATCGATCAACACCGCGATAATGATCACCGCGCCCTTAATCACTAACTGCCAGAAATAGGAGACGCCCATCAGCGTCATGCCGTTATTCAGCGTGGCGATAATCAGCGCGCCAATCAGCGTGCCGGTGATGGTGCCGATACCGCCGACAAAGCTGGTGCCGCCAAGGATCACCGCCGCTATCGCATCCAGCTCATAGCCGACGCCGAGGTTGCCGTTGGCGCTGTAGAGCCGCGAGGCGCTCATCAAGCCGGCCAGCCCCGACAGCAAACCGCTCATGGCGTAGACAAACAGCAGCACCACACTGACTTTGATGCCGGTCAGGCGTGCCGCCTGCACGTTGCCGCCGACCGCATAAATGTGCACGCCTAAAGTGGTGCGACGCAGAATGAACCAGCACAGCGCGATGACCGCGAAGGCGATGATGATCAGCCACGGCACCGGCCCGAGATAGCCGTTGCCTATCCACTCAAAGTTGATATCCGAGTTGATCACCGTGGTGCCATTCGCCAGCAGATAAGCCGCGCCGCGCATCGCGGTGTAGGTGCCGAGGGTGACAATAAAGGGCGGCAGCCCTGCCCACGCCACCAGAATGCCGTTGAACAACCCCATAATCAGCCCGGCACCTAACGCCGCCGGAATCGTCAGTGATGCAAACGCCGGATCGAGCGACACCACCATCGCCACTACCGCTGTGGTACCGAGCATCGATCCCACCGACAAATCGATGCCGCCGGTGAGAATGACAAAGGTCATGCCCGCCGCCAGCACGATGTTGATTGAGGCCTGGCGCGTAATGTTAAGCAGATTGCCCTCGGTGAAGAAGTTCGGCGTGACAAAGCCAAATACCGCCACGATCAGGATCAGAATCGGCAAGATACCGACGGTTTGCAGCAGGTCACTCATTAACGCGCGCTTTAGGGTTGGGCTTTTTACGCGTGCGGATTCACTGGTCATTGCGCTCTCCTCAGGCCTGAACCGGCTGTGCGCCGGTGGCCAGTGTCATAATGTTTTCCTGGCTAATCTCTGCCCCACTCAACTCACCGGCGATGGCGCCTTCACGCATCACATAGACGCGGTCGCTCATGCCCACCACTTCCGGTAACTCGCTGGAGATCATTAAAATCGCCACGCCCTGCTGCGCCATCTGCTGCATCATGCGGTAGATTTCGCTCTTGGCGCCGACATCAACGCCGCGCGTCGGCTCATCGAGAATCAGGATGCGCGGCGCTATCGCCACCCAGCGTGAAATCAGCAGCTTCTGCTGATTGCCGCCGGATAAGCCGCCCGCGCGCACCTGCGCATGCGGCACGCGGATGTTGAGCGCATCAATCGCCTCGCTGGCAATCTTCTGCCCTTTGCGCCGGTTAAGCAGGCCGTAGCTGGCATCGCGCTCCAGCGTCGCCATCACGATGTTGTCCTGCGCCGCCAGTTCGAGGAACAAGCCCTGCTCTTTGCGGTTCTCGGTGAGAAACCCGATGCCGCGTGCAATGGCGTCACGCGGCGAGTGAATCTGCACTTTTTCCCCGTCGATCCAGATCTCGCCGCCGCTCGGTTGATGCACGCCAAAAATCAGCTGCGCCAGTTCGCTGCGCCCGGCACCGACCAGGCCCGCGAGGCCGACGATCTCACCGGCCCGCACCGACAGGCTGCTGGGACGCACTTTGTTTTTGTCGCACAGGTGATTGACGGCGAGGCGGATGTCGCCGAGCGGAATATTGCGGTCTTTGTTGAACAGATCGCTAAGCGGACGCCCGACCATCATGCGCACCAGTTCGCTGGCATTAAGCTGCTCGCGCGTCAGGCTGCCGACGTACTGTCCGTCGCGCAGCACGCTAACGCGATCCGACAGCTCATACACTTCCGCCATGCGATGGCTGATGTAGATGATCGCCATCCCTTCGCTGCGCAGACGTTTAATCAGCGCAAACAGCTGCTCGGTTTCCCGGTTCGAGAGTGCGGCAGTCGGCTCATCCATCACCAGAATGCGGCTGTTGCGATGCAGCGCGCGGGCGATTTCCACCTGCTGCTGCTCGGCAATGCTCAGGCGACTAACCAGATCGGTGGCGCTGAACTGCGCGCCCAAACGATCAATCACTCGCTGCGCCTCTTCCGCCATCTGGCGTCGCTTCACCAGGCCCGCGCGGGTGATTTCACTGCCGAGAAAGATGTTCTCCGCCACCGTCAGATTCGGTGCCAGATTGATCTCCTGATAAATCAAGGTAATGCCCGCCGCCAACGCCTCTTTTGGGCCTTTAATGGTGTACGGCTGGCCGTCGATAAGGATTTCCCCGCTGCTGGCGGTATAGGCACCGGCCAGAATTTTCATCAATGTACTTTTGCCCGCGCCGTTTTCGCCCATCAGCGCATGCACTTCACCGGGCCAGACCGTGAGATCCACCCCTTTTAGCGCATAGAAGTTGCCGAAGCGTCGGGTGATCGCGCGCATTTCTAATATCGGTGCTGTCGCCATAACGAGGCTCCTGCTGGCAAAGGTTGCAGCGAGTAAAGCCTCCTTAGATAAATGGAAAATGTCAGCGGCCATTCATATTTGTCATATTTCGCTCCGATCGCGCTTCTATACTCGCCAGCAGTTGAGCGGTAAGGAGTGACAGCCATGAGTCACAGTCTGCACTGGCACGCGGGCGCACGCAGTCGCCTGCTGCTGTTTAATCTGCTGGTGATGTCGGTGACGCTGGCGGTGAGCCTGGTAGCGATTTTTGGATTTCGCCACGCAGGTCACATTCAGGAACAGGCGCAGGCACAAACGCTGGCCGATATGAACGGCAGCCTGGCGCTGGCGCGCGATACCGCCAATGTGGCAATCGCCGCAGTGCGTTTATCGCAGGTGGTCGGCGCGCTGGAGTATCAGAGTGAATCGGCGCGCCTGCAGCAAACGCAGCAGGAGCTGCAACGGTCGCTGAGCTTGCTGGCGAATGCGCCGCTGGCGTCGCAACAGCCGCAGCTGCTGACGCGCATCCGCGAACGCAGCCAGATGCTGGAACAGACCATCAACCAATTGCTGCGCGCCGGACATCAGCGCCATCTGCAGCGCAACGTCATGCTCAGCGGGCTGTGGCAATCGCAGCTATTACTCAATCGCATTGACCTGCTAACACGCACCGATTCCCCATCCACCGCGCTGCGCCAGCAAACCCACAGCTTATTCAGCGTGGCGATTCAATCCAGCGCGCCGCAGGCCGCAGTGCAGCAGCTGCAATCGGTGCTCAGTCAGTGGCGGGCGTTAAGGCTCAACGGCGTGCTGAATACGCAAGTACAGCGGCTGATCGCCACCAGCAATGATTTGCAGCCGGTGGCGCAGCAACTGGAACAGAGTGATATCGCCATCGCCTACGCCACTTATCGCATCAAAGCGCTGGTGGCGATGCTCAACGACGACATCACCCATTACGTGCAGCTGGTGGCGCAGCAGAGTGACGCACGCAGCGCGATAACCCATGAAGAGCTGGATTCGATCATCGGCTTTATCGGCCTGTTTATGCTGCTGGCGCTGCTGATCACCGGTTACGCCGGTTACTACATCTACCGCAATCTCGGTTCGAGTCTCACCGCCATCGCGCACGCCATGACGCGGCTGGCGCAGGGTGAGAAAAGCGTCAACGTGCCGGGTCTGGCGCGCCGCGATGAACTGGGCGATCTGGCGCGCGCCTTCAACGTGTTTGCGCGCAACACCGCGTCGCTGGCGCACACCTCGCGCCTGCTGAAAGAGAAAAGCAACCAGCTGGAATCCACCTTCCTCGCCATGCGCGACGGCTTTGCGCTGTTTGATAACAGCGGCCAGCTGGTGGTGTGGAATGCGCAATATGCCGAGCTGCTGGGCATTGCGCCGCGCGAACTGCATCGCGGTTTGCACTATCAGCAGCTATTAAAACGCGTCGATGTTGAGCTCAACGGCTTAGCCGATGCGCAGGAAGTACGGCTGGCGGATGGACGCACGCTGGAGCTGCGCTTCAGCCCGGTGCCACGGCGCGGCATGGTGAATACCGTGCTGGAGCGCACCACGCGCAAGGCGCTGGAGGAAGCGCTGCTGCACAGCCAGAAGATGAAAGCGGTGGGACAGCTCACCGGCGGACTGGCGCACGACTTCAATAATCTGCTGGCGGTGATCATCGGCAGCCTGGCGTTAACCGTCGATCAGCTGCCGCCCGGCACGCTTGCCAGCCGTATCGACCGTGCGCGTCAGGCCGCCGACCGCGCGGCACAGCTGACGCAGCGTTTGCTGGCCTTCTCGCGCAAGCAGGCGCTCTATCCGCGCGCGGTATCAGTGGTGGAACTGGTGGATAATCTGCATTCGCTGCTGCAACACGCACTTTTGCCCGGCCAGCAGCTGGTGATCGATGCACAGCGTCCCGGCTGGCCAGCGTGGATCGATGCCGGACAGCTGGAGAATGCGCTGATCAATCTGGTGGTCAACGCGCGCGATGCGATGGCGCAGCAGAGCGGCGAAATCCGCCTGCGTATCTGGAATCAGCGCAAACAGGAAGCCGACGGCAAGCGCGATCGCGTCACCATTGAAGTAATCGATCACGGCTGCGGCATGTCGGCCGAGGTGCGCGAACAGGTGTTCGAGCCGTTCTTCACCACCAAAGCGATTGGTAGCGGCAGCGGTTTGGGCTTATCGATGGTGTATGGTTTTGTGCGTCAGTCTGGCGGGCAGATCGAACTGGAAACCGCGCCGGGGCAAGGCACCACCGTGCGGCTGTTATTGCCGCGTGCCCCCGAAGCGGCACAGCCGCTCAACGTGCCGCCGCCGCTGGTGCCACAGGCCAGCAACGATCGGCTGGTGTTGGTGCTGGATGATGAACCGACGGTGCGACAAACGCTGTGCGAACATCTGCATCAGCTCGGTTATCTGACGCTGGAGTGTGGCGACGGCGAAAGCGCGCTGACGCTGCTGCGCCAGACGCCGGATATCGATCTGTTAATCAGTGATTTGATGCTGCCGGGCGGCATCAACGGCGCGGATGTGATTCGCCAGGCGCAGGCGCAGTGGCCACATCTGGCGACGGTGTTGATCAGCGGTCAGGATCTGCGCCAGACGCAGGTGACGCTGCCGCTGTGTGAGCGGCTGGCGAAACCCTGGCATCAGGCGCAGCTGGTGCAGGCGCTGGAGCGCGCCTGGCAGCGCAGTGAACGGCTTAGTCGCGCGCGGCAGGCTGCAACAACGGCACCCCTTTCCCCGTGATGTAACGTTTACGCAGCTTGCTGGAGACCATGTCCATGATCATCACCACCGCCACCAGAATCAGGGTCAGGAACATCACCACATCCCAGTTCCATAAACGCATGTTCTCGGCATACACCAGACCCACGCCACCCGCGCCAACAAAGCCCAGCACCGCTGCGGAGCGGGTGTTGGACTCAATCTGATACAGGCTGAGCGCGAGGAAGGTCGGGAACGACTGGGTGAATATGCCGTAGCGATGCTTTTGCAGGCTGTTCGCGCCGACCGCGCTGAGGCCGCGACTCGGTGAACGCTCCACCGCTTCGTGCCCTTCGGCGTAGAGTTTGCCGAGCAAGCCGACATCCTGCATCACAATCGCCAGCACGCCGGCCAGTGGTCCCATGCCGACGGCGCGCACGAAGATCAGCCCCCAAATCGCCATGTCGATGCCGCGCAGCACATCCAGCACGCGACGCACCACCAGCGAAATCGGGCGTGTAACCGGATCGTGCATCACGTTTCGCGCCGCCAGGAACGAGACCGGCAAGGCAATTAAAGATGCGGTTAGCGTGCCGGAGAACACAATCGCCAGCGTAATCCCGACCTGCGTGAAGTAGTAACCAAACGGCCAGTTGAGGAAATCCTGCCAGACAAACATGCGCAGGAAATAGCGGCTGAGCTGCTGGCAGCCAATCAGAAATCGGCTCCACTCAATGCCAAAGAACTCGAAGAAGAACAGGTAATAGAGCGCGATGGCAAGCGCCACCAGCGCAACGCGGCGCAGATAGCGGTTTTGCGCGGCAAACAGGGCGGCATGCTCCTGCTTGAGTTTGGCGACATCCGGCGCTAAGGCGATCATGCTGTGTCTCCTTCCACTACGCGGCGACGCAGCCAGCCGGACAGCGTATCCAGCAGCGACACCACCACAATGATCAGCAACAGCGTGATGCTGACCTGATCGTAACGATCGAGTTTGATATTGGTCATCAGCTCTTGTCCGATACCGCCCGCGCCGACCAATCCGAGAATGGTTGAGGAGCGGAAGTTGATTTCCAGACGCATAAAGCTGTAGGAGAGAAACGTCGGTTTGACCTGCGGCCAGAAGGCAAAGCGCATGCGCTGCAGTTTGCTGGCACCGCACGCCGCAAGTCCGCGCACCGGTTTATCCGAGGCGCTCTCAATCGCTTCGTAAAACAGCTTGGTCAGGCTGCCGACAGTGTGCAGCGCCAGCGCGAGGAAGCCGGGAATGGCGCCAATGCCGAACGCCATCACGAACATCACCGCCCACGCCAGTTCCGGCATGGTGCGCAGGAAGGCGACAAAGGCGCGGATCGCCACGCGCAGGCTGCGCGGCGTTTGCGTGTTGTCGGCGGCGAAAAACGCCAGCACGCCCGCCACGGCCACCGCCACGATGGTGGACGACAGCGCCAGCTGCAAGGTTTCCCAGATCAGCGGCAGCTGGAAGTGTAAGCGATAGCCCCAATAGGCCAGCGAGCCCTCGGTTTTGCCGTCGGCGAACAGCAGTGAAAGATGCAGCACCGGCAGGGTTTCGCCGATGTAGTCAAAAAAGTGTGGCAGCGACTGCCAGACGGTGAGCAGGTTAAATTCCGCCATCTTGCCCGCGGCCAGATAGAGCGCCAGCAACAGCAGCGACCACAGCAGCGAGTCGCGCTTTTGCTGGCGGCGGATGCGTTGGTAGTAGTGTTCGAAATCGGTCAAAGGGGGATTCCTGTTGGTTGGGGACTGGAGTGTGCTCGCTGTCCCCCTCCTCGGTCCTCCCCCATTAATGGGGGAGGAAGATGCTGCAAAATGCGAGTTTGGGAGTTGCATGTGGCAGCATCTCCGTCCCCCACTTGTGGGGGAAGGCCGGGATGGGGGACAGCGAGCACCCCACTAAATTAACCGCGCGTACCCTTCATCAAATCACGCTTCATATCAATGATGTTCTGATAATCCGCCACGGTCGCTGGACCGATGTGCTGGGCACCGCCAACCGCTTTAACAAAGCAGCCGTGATCTTCTTTATCCAGTTTCTTGATGGTGGCCACCACCTTCGCTTTGAAGTCAGCGGGCAGATTGTTGCTCACCAGAATCGGACCGTTCGGGATCAGCGGCGACTGCCAGATGATGCGGATCTGCTTCATCAGGTCAGGATGATCCATGCGAATCAAACGACCAAACGCGCCCGAGGTATAACCGGTTTCACGGTCGCCAATCAGTGACGTCCAGGTCACCGCGCCGTCGAACTGACCGTTCAGCACGCCGAGGATGTCCTGCTCGTGGCCGCCGGAGAAGGTGACGCTGGAGAAGGTGTTGTTGTACTTATCGTCCACCGTGCCGCCGAACTCTTTCTTGAACGCCTGGTTCGGCATCAGGAAGCCCGAGGTTGAATCGGGATCGGCCATGCCGAACGATTTGCCTTTCAGGTCTTCCAGCTTTTTGTATGGGCTGTCAGCCTTAACGATCACCACTGAGTGATAACCCTGAGACCCGTCTTTGTCGTCCACCACGATGCCCACCACATCCACCGCTTTCGGGTTTTGCAGGTAAACCGAGGCATACGAAGCCGGCGACATGCTCAGCACCAGATCGATTTTGTTACCCAGCAAGCCCTGAATCACGCCTGAATAGTCAGACGAGTTGCGCAGTTTGGTATCCACCTGCAACTCTTTGTCGAAGAAATCTTTCACACACTGGTTGTCACCAATCTGCTGCGTGGCGTTCTGGCCGCCAAGAATCCCGAGGTTCAACTCTTTTGGTGCATCCGCTGCGTTTGCGCCAAATGCCATCGCAATAGTCAGTAAAGCTAAAGAAGTCAGTTTCATTCTTAGGTTTTCTCTTGCTGTGGGAGTTAGTGGAGCTGGTTAATTTCGTCGCCGTACAGCTCATGCATCAGGCCGTCGGTCAACTGGGAAGGATGTCCATCGAACAGGATTTTGCCGCGCTGAATGCCGATCACGCGGGTGCAGTAGCTTTTAACCAGTTCGATGGAGTGCAGGTTCACCATCACGCTGATGCCCTGCTCGCTCACCTGACGCAGCACATCCATGATGCGTTTGGTGTTTTTCGGATCGAGTGACGCCACGGGTTCATCCGCCAGTAAAATGCGCGGGTTCTGCATCAGCGCCCGACAAATCGCCACACGCTGCATCTGGCCGCCGGAGAGGTTTTCCGCACGCTGCAGCGCCTGCGGCAGCATGTTCATCCACTGCAGCAGTTCGATAGCGCGAGCGCGGTCGGTTTCGGAGAAGACCTTGAAGAACGATTTCAGCGTTGAGGTATGGCTCAAACGACCGAGCAGTACGTTGGTCAGCACATCGAGGCGTGGCACCAGACAGAAGTCCTGGAAGATCATGCCGCATTCGGTGCGCCACTCGCGCATCTGGCGGCTATTCAGCGTCACCACATCGCGATCCACTTCGCCGTGGCGATTGCTAAGGATCGCGCCCTGCGACGCGCTGATGGTGCCGTTCAGCATGTGTAACAGTGTCGATTTGCCTGCGCCTGAGCGGCCAATCACCGCCACCAACTCGCCCGCATGCAGATCGAAGCTGACGTTATCCAGCACCTGATTGGCGCCGTAGGTTTTGCACAATCCCTGCACCGACAATACCTTGTTGCCCTGCCCTGTAACATGCGGGTAAGGATTGTCGACCACGGTTTTCAGTAATGCCTGTGCCATGTTGCACTCCATCTCTTCTGAGGTGTTGATTGCCCGCTATTACGGGCAAAGCGGATGAAAGCTTGATGACAGTAAAATGATTAAACAGTGACAGCATCCGCCGCCGCCGTAGGGTCGCCATTTATGGTAACCTCATTACACCGATGCACCAGGTCGCCATGAATGGCGACCCTACGGGGCAATGAGCTGGCGTAGATGCTCGAGCGTGTCGCTTAACGCACCATCGTTATTCAGCGCATGACAATGCGCGGGCAGCGGTTCGGCGGCGCGCGCCAGCCGTCTTTCGATCTCCGCTTCCGACTCGCGCCCACGCTGTCGCAATCGCGTCTCCAGCACCGCTGGCGAAACCTGCAACACCAGCGGCAGCAGCTGCGTGCCGTAATGCTGCTGCACAATCGGCAGATGCAGGCGTGAACCGTTAACCAGCACGTTCAGCCCGCGCGCCAGCCATAGATCGATCTCCTCGCCCAGCCCGTAATGCATGCCGTGCGCCTGCCAGCTCACGGCGAACAACCCCAGCGCCTCGCGCCGTCGGAATTCCGCCTCGCTCAGCGCCACATGGTTCTCGCCGCCCGCATCGGCGGCGCGCGTGATGTAGCGATGGGCGATCAGCAGATTCTCCGGCGGCGCCTCGCGCAGCGCGTTCAGCAGGCTGTCTTTTCCCGAGCCCGAAGGCCCGGTAAGCCAGATCAGGCGCGCCATCAGAACACCTGCTTGCCTTGCGACCAGACGTGACGAATGTGCGAATGACCATGTTC
>NZ_DALYOQ010000037.1:31403-41302 GCF_031974595.1 Pantoea sp. CTOTU46764
AATCGCCCGCGCCGGATTACTGGTCACCAGCGCAGCCGCCTGCGGCAGCGTCAGCGTGTTGCGCTCATCGGCCACCAGGCGGAACACCGCATCCAGCAAGCTGGCGGGATAGTAGTCGGAGGAGAGAATATCCAGCAGGCCGTGGCTGGCGAGGTCCGCCGCCGCCACGTTGCCGGAGTGCGAACCGCCGCGCACGATGTTGGGCGCGCCCATCAGCACCTGCATGCCGCATTCACGCGAGGCGCGTGCCGCCTCCAGCGTGGTGGGGAATTCGGCGATGGCGCTGCCGACGTCATGGGATTCTGCCACGTGCGCCGCCGTAGCGTCGTCGTGGCTGGCGAGCGGAATACCGCGCGAACGGCACAAACTGGAGATGGCGTTGCGATTCGGCGTGGAGAACTCGGCGGCCAGCGCCAGCTGCTCACGCTCAAACTGATCCATCTGCTCGTCGTTGAGCTGATATTTGCCTTGATAATAGGTGCGATACATCTCCAGCGAGGCGTACTGACGCTGACCCGGCGAGTGATCCATCAGTGACACCAGCGACAGTTCTGGCGTGTTCATCAGCTCTTCAAACAGTGGCAGCGTGGTGTGATGCGGCAGCTCGCAGCGCAGATGCAAATGGTGATCGGCGCGATTAATACCTTTGCGATTGCTGTCCTGAATCGCCTCAATCATCTTGTTGAGGTTTTCAATGCGATGCCCGCCATCGCGCACGTCGCCGACGCCAATTGCATCCAGCACCGTGGTGATGCCGCTGGCGACCATCAGCGCATCGTGGCTGCTCATCGCCGAGTGCGCCGGCCAATCCACTTTTGGGCGTGGCGTGAAGAACTTGTCGAGATTATCGGTGTGCAGCTCCACCAAACCCGGCAGCAGGAAGGCGTTTTCGCCATCCAGCGCGCCCGGCAATTGGCTGACGCTGTCGCTAAAGCTGGCGATGCGCCCGTCGCGAATCTCCAGTGAACCCGGCACTACGGCCTGCTCCAGCACCAGCCGGACGTTATTAATGATCATGCTTCTGCTCCTGCTTTCATTGGCTGCATGACGTGCAGGCGATCGGCTACGCGTTCGCGCACCGCTTCGTCATGGAAAATACCGACAATGGCGGCACCGCGGGCGCGCGCCTGTTCAATCAGTTCCACTACGGCGGCGCTGTTGGCGCTGTCGAGCGAGGCGGTTGGCTCATCCAGCAGCAGCACCGGATAGTCGGCGATAAAGCCGCGCGCGATGTTGACGCGCTGCTGCTCGCCGCCCGAGAAGGTGGACGGCGCCAGCGACCATAAACGCTCCGGCACGTTAAGGCGCGTCAGCAGCTCTTTGGCGCGCTTCTCGCAGAAGGCGCGCTCGGTGCCACGCTCCAGCAGCGGCTGCATGACGATCTCCAGCGTCGGCACGCGTGGAATGACGCGCAAAAACTGGCTGACCCAGCCAACGGTGTGACAGCGAATCGCCAGAATCTGCCGCGCGGGGGCGTTAGCCATGTCGATCCATTCGCCCTGATGTTGCAGCCAGATGTGGCCGCTGTTGGCCTGATAGTTGCCGTACAGCGCACGCAGCAGCGTGGATTTTCCGCTGCCGGAGCGGCCATGCAGCACCACGCATTCGCCGCCGCTGACGTCAAGATTGGCGTCCTGCAATACCGGCAGCGCGGCGCTGCTTTGGTTGTGCAGCACAAAGGTTTTGCTCAGATGCTCGACGCGCAGTAAAGGTTGCATAGTGATGTCCTGATGGTTTTGGAGAAGGTCGCCATAAATGGCGCCCCTACGACGTGCCATATGTAGGGTCGCCATTTATGGCGACCTTGTTCATCTCAACTCAGCACCGATGAAACCAGCAGCTGCGTATACGGATGATGCGGATCGTCCAGCACCCGATCGGTCAACCCGCTCTCCACCACGCGGCCCTGCTTCATCACCAGCAGGCGATGTGCCAGCAACCGCGCCACGCCGAGATCGTGCGTCACAATCACCACCGCCAGATTCAGTTCACGCACCAGCGTGCGCAGCAGATCCAGCAGGCGCGCCTGCACCGACACATCCAACCCGCCGGTCGGTTCATCCATAAACACCAGCGTTGGCTGCGTCACCAGGTTGCGCGCAATCTGTAAACGCTGCTGCATGCCGCCGGAAAAAGTGGTGGGCAGATCGTCGATGCGATTAGCGGGGATCTCCACATCCTGCAGCCAGCGCATCGCCTCTTTGCGGATATCGCCGTAATGACGATTACCTACCGCCATCAAGCGCTCGCCGATATTGCCGCCCGCTGTCACCTGCGGACGCAAACCGTCAAGCGGATGCTGATGCACCACGCCCCATTCGGTGCGCAGCAAGCGGCGACGATCGCTCTCGCTCAGCTGATAGAGATCCTGCGCGCGATAGAGAATGTTGCCCTGCTGCGGCGCCAGGCGTGCCGACAGGCTGCGCAGCAAGGTGGTTTTACCGGATCCGGATTCCCCAACGATGCCTAACACTTCGCCGGGATAGAGCTCAAAACTCACCTCTTCAAAGCCTTTTCCGGGCGCATAAAGGTGGGTGAGATTGTTGACCGCAAGCAGCGGCTGTTCACTGTGCATGCTGTTGTTCCTGCTGCTGGTGGCAAAAATCGGTATCGGAGCAGACAAACATGCGCGTACCGGCGTCATCCATCACCACCTCGTCGAGGTAGCTGTGGCGCGAACCGCACAGCGCGCAGGGTTCTTCCCACTGCTGCACGCTAAACGGGTGATCGTCAAAGTCGAGGCTTTCCACTTTGGTGTACGGCGGCAGCGCATAGATGCGTTTCTCACGCCCGGCACCAAACAGCTGCAGCGCCGGCATCATGTGCATCTTAGGGTTGTCGAATTTGGGGATTGGCGACGGATCCATCACATAACGATCGTTGACCTTCACCGGATAAGCATACGTAGTGGCAATGTGGCCGTAGCGGGCGATATCTTCATACAGTTTCACCTGCATGATGCCGTACTCCTCCAGCGCGTGCATGGTGCGGGTTTCGGTCTCGCGCGGCTCGATAAAGCGCAGCGGCTCGGGGATTGGCACCTGGAAAATCAGGATCTGGTCTTCCTCGAGCGGCGTTTCCGGAATGCGGTGACGCGTCTGGATCAGCGTGGCGTCACGGGTCGCTTCGGTGGTGCCCGCGCCGCTGACGCGCTGGAAGAAGCGGCGAATCGATACCGCATTGGTGGTGTCATCCGCGCCCTGATCGATCACCTTGAGCACATCGGCATCGCCAATGATGCTGGCGGTGATCTGAATGCCGCCGGTGCCCCAGCCGTACGGCATCGGCATTTCACGTCCGGCAAACGGCACCTGATAACCAGGAATTGCCACCGCTTTCAGAATCGCGCGGCGGATGGTGCGTTTGGTCTGCTCATCCAGATAACCGTTGTTGTAGCCGGTTAACTCACTCATGGTTCTGCTCCTGATGCTGTTGGCGCAGCCGTTTCAGCAGCTCAAGCTCCGCCTGGAAATCGACGTAGTGCGGCAGTTTCAGATGCGAGACAAAGCCCGCCGCTTCTACGTTGTCGGCATGCGACAGCACAAACTCTTCGTCCTGCGCCGGGCCGGCAAGGCGTTCGTTGTATTCCGGTGCCTGCAAGGCACGGTCCACCAGCGCCATCGCCATCGCTTTGCGTTCGGAGCGACCAAACACCAGGCCATATCCGCGCGTAAAATGCGGCGCGATCTCGGTTTCGGTGGTGAAGCCGTTCACCATCTCGCATTCAGTCAGCAGGATTTCGCCAATCTCAATCTCAAAGCCCAGCTCTTCCGGACAGATCGAGACGCTGAGATAGCCAGTGCGAATTTCGCCAGCGAATGGATGGTTGCGGCCGTAGCCGCGCTGTGTCGAGTAGCCCAGCGCCAGCAAGAAACCTTCGTCGCCGCGCACCAGCTGTTGCAGGCGTGCGGCGCGCGTGGCCGGGTAACCTGGCGGTTCGCGGGTGATGTCGCACGGCTCGCTACCGTCATCCTCTTCACGTGCCGCTAATCCTTCCGCGGTCATCATGCTGAACACGTGCGGACAGCGTTCGGGCAGCGCCTGATCGTCACGCGGTGCAGCGGGCGTTTCGCCGTTTGCCAGCAGCGTAAAGTCGAGCAGACGATGGCTGTAATCGTAAGTTGGGCCGAGAACCTGGCCGCCCGGCAAATCTTTGTAGACGGCGGAGATTCGGCGTTCGAGGCGCATCTCAGCGGTTGCCAGCGCCAGGCTGTCGGCGAGGCGCGGCAGCGTGGTGCGATAGGCGCGCAGCAGGAAGATCGCTTCCACCAAATCGCCGCTTGCCTGTTTAATCGCTAAGGCCGCCAGCTGTGGATCGTAGATGCCGCCTTCGGTCATCACGCGATCAACGGCTAAACCCAACTGTTGCGCGACCTGATCGCAGCCCAGTTCGGCCACTTCGCGATCGCCACGACGCAGATCGGCCTGCAGCTCATGGGCGCTGGCAATCGCCTTTTCGCCCCCTTTTACCGCAACGTACATCAGCACACCTCCACGTCGGTGGTGCGTGGCAGCGCCATCATCGCTTCACCGCAGGTGAAAATCAGATCCACGCCCTGTGGGAACGGATGCGGACGCTCGCGCAGATAGTGCAGAATCGCTTCCGGCAGCTGCGGCGCAATGGCGCGCGATTCACGTAAGCCCGGACCGGATAGGCGCAGCGTTAAACCGCCGCTCAGTGACGGCACTTCCACAATCAGCGTGGTGCTTTTTTCCGGGGACATGTTGTCGCCAGAGGCGAACAGCGCCGGATCGGGATTGGCCGCCGCGTGGGTCAGCGCAAAAGGTGCATCACGCTCATCGACAATCGGCACGCCGGTATGGAAACGCAGGTTGCTGCGCACCACCTCGTTATCAATGCGATTATCCAGCCACAATGCGCTCTCCTGATCGACCAGCGTCAGCAGCACCGCTGTAGCCGCCGGCGAAAGATCGCCCCAGCCCTGTTGCAGCGGCAGCGACACCATCACGCCAGGCTCGCTCATCGCTTTGAGAATGCGGCGAAAGGCACGTTGGGCATCAGCCACCGGATGGTTAAAACTTGCCAGTAAAGTCATCAGTTATCTCCGCGAACCAGCGTAAAGAAATCCACTTTGGAGCTGGCGATTTCACGTGCGCGCAGCTGACGCTGCTCTTCACGCAGTGCCGCCAGCGGGGCAATCAATTTTTCCTGCAACAGCGCCTGGGTTTCCGGCTGTTGCAGCAGCGCATCAATCAGCGCGCAGCGTTCGGCGTGCGCTTTGTTGCGCCCCAGCACGTAGCTAAAGCCGAGCGTGCCGTCGTGCAGTTTCACCACCGCGCGCGTTACCGTGGCATCGCCCATCACGAAGCGTTTTCCGCTGCCGCCCATGCGCGCCTGCAAACGGGTTAAGCCGGTTTCTGCCGGACGGATGCGTTCAAAATCCGCGTTGAGGCGTAACGGCTGCCAGTGCGCCTCAAGCTGGCTGGCATCGCTGTGCGCCAGCACCGAGAGCCAATGCTGGCGGGCTGTTTGCTGTGTCATTCGTGCTCCAGAGTCAGTTCAATCATGTCGCCGCGCGTCAGGCTGACGGAGTATTCCGCTACCTGACCGTCGCTGTGTTTATTCAGGGTGCGCACGCACAGCAGCGGCGACTGCAGCGCAATCTCCAGCTGCTTGCACTCTTTGGCCTGCGCGCGACGGGTGCTGATGCGGGTTTGGCTGCGCGTCAGGCTCAGGCCGAGCTGCTGCTGCATAAAATCGTGCAGCGAACCGCTGTGAAACTGCTGTAGCGCCGGCCACCAGCTGAGTTCCGCCAGGAAGTGGTTGATGACGCACACCGCCACACCATTGACGCGGCGCAGCGTGCGCAGATGGATAACGTTGTCGCCTTCATTTACGCCCAGCGCACTCGCCACATCGCTGCTCGCCGGACGCAGCACCGCCAGCAGACGTTCGCTGGTGGGATGACTGCCCTGCTCCATCAGGTTCTGGCTGAAGCGTGCTTGTGCATGCAGCGGATAATCGTAAGGACGCATCAGCACCAAAATGCCGACGCCGTGACGCCGTTGCAGCAGGCCTTTATTGACCAGCTCGTCGACGGCGCGGCGCAAAGTGTGACGATTCACTTCGTAGTGATCGGCCAGCTGCTGCTCGGAAGGCAGATAGTCGCCGCAGCGATAGCGCTCCTGCAGCGCCTGCTCCAGTTGGGCGGCAACGGCCTGATACACAGTGGTCGGATGTCTGGATATCTCCATCACGCTCAATACCTCATTCGCATTGGTTGAGGAACGCAGCGGGCTTGCTGCGGGATGGCGATTACATTGCGCATGTCAGATGACAGCGCCGTGACGGCTCAATGACGGGCGGATGAATTTGCTTTAGGGCAGCAGAATCACAGCGAAACGGCAGCGGTTTTAATAAATTATTTTTAACTGTTCTCTTTGTGACAGTGTTCAAAAATTTACCGCTTATTTACATCACGCTTTCAACGGCCTTACAGGATACAGCCTGCCGATGTTCTGCTAAGTTAAAAGATGAATCCTTCTTGTCAGGCCCACCTTAAAATGATTAACGCAATAAAACTATCGGATGGTTTTCGCCGCAACTTTGTTCGTGAAGTAATTTTGCCACTGATGGCAATTTTGCTGCTTACCTTTGTCGGCGCGGGCGTGGGTCTGTTCTGGGGGACATCATTAACTAATAACGAAGCGCGCGATCAGCAACAGCGCATGATCGAGGCTTCCTTTACCCAGAGCCTGACGGAACATCTGCGCCAGCTGCGTAGCCTGACGCGCTGGTCACCGCTGGCCGATCAGCTGGCGTCGCCGCATCCCGACCAAAGCTGGCTGACGCAAAATGTCGGCGGTTGGCTGTATGACATGTTTGATCATCAGCTGGTGGTGCTGCTGGATCGCGACAACCAGCTGATCAACGTGTGGCGCAACGGCCAGCCGGTGCCGGATAAACGCATCGGCCCTTATCTGCAGGACATGCTGAACAGCCCGCTGGTGCAAAACAGCGATGTGGTGGCGGGCCCGACCGATCACGCCGATTTCGTGCGTATCGGCCAACGCGCGGCCGCGCTGGCGGTGGGCGATATCAGCAGCACCAAACAGGCCGGGCGCTATCGTCTGGTGAGCATTAAGTTTCTCGATGATGGCTATCTGCGCAACCTTTCCGATCGCAGCCAGCTGCGCCAGCTGCACTTCAGTGACAGTGAACCGGCTGGAGAAACCAAAGCGCGCTTTCTGCTGAATTCACAACAGGGCGAACCGGTCGGCTATCTCAGCTGGAATCCGGATAAACCGGGCGCGCAGATGATGCGCACCATTGGCCCTTCTACTTTGTTGTCGGTGTTGCTGATTACCGTGCTGTGTTTGGTGATGGTGCGGCGCATCTGGACCTCGTCACTCAAGCTGTCGCAGTCGCTCTTAAAGCTCGGTGCCAGTGAAGCGCAGGCACAGCATCTGGCCTTTCATGATGTGTTAACCGGTTTGCCGAATCGTTCTCTGGTGGAAGATCGCTTAACCCAGGCGCTAGCGGTGGCCGGACGCCACGATCAGCGCGTGGCGCTGCTGCTGTTGGATCTCGATCGCTTCAAAAATATCAACGATACCTACGGCCATCACGCTGGCGATGAGTTGATTATTGAGGTGGCGCGCCGCCTCAACGATATCGTGCGCGCCAGCGACACCGTAGGCCGTATTGGCGGCGATGAGTTCATTATTGTGATGCCAGATGTGGAGAATATTGGTCAGGTGCAATCGCTGGCGAAACGTATCATCAGCCGCCTGAGCGAACCGTATCAGCTGGTCGGCAGCGAATTGTGGATCGGTGTGAGCGTCGGTCTAGCGCTGGCACCGAAGGATGGCATTGATCGGCTGGAGCTGATGCGTAAAGCGGACATCGCGCTGTATGACGCCAAGAATCACGGGCGCGGTCAGTATCGCCAGTTTGAGAAAGTGATGGATGAATCGCTGCGCACTCGCCAGCAGATGGCGGCGGATTTGCGTCAGGCGCTGGTGAAATTTGAAGGATTAGCGGTGTGGTATCAGCCGTTGATGGATATCAGCGGCCAGCATGTGGTGGGCCTGGAAGCGCTGTTGCGCTGGCATCACGCCATGCGCGGCGACGTTTCGCCCGGTGATTTCATCGCCATCGCCGAAGAGACCGGCATGATCATTCCGCTCGGCGAATGGGTGCTGCGCGAAGCCTGTAAAACCGCGCTGAAGCTGCGGGATATTGTGGTGGCAGTGAACGTCTCGCCGGTGCAGTTTCGCGCGGTGAATTTTGTCGAGCGCATCATCCATATCGTGCAGGAAGAAGGCGCCGATCCCAGGCGCATGGAGCTGGAGATCACCGAAGGCGTGCTGATTGAAGATGAACACGAGGCGCGTAACAGCATCATCGCGCTACGCGAGGCCGGTTTCCGCATTGCGCTGGATGATTTTGGTACCGGCTATTCGAGCCTTAATTACCTCAGCACCTTCCCGGTGGACAAGATCAAAATCGACCGTTCGTTCACCCAATCGCTGGGCGTGGCGCAGAACTCGACCGCGATTGTTGAATCGGTGGTGCGGCTGGGCCACGCGATGGGATTGACGGTGACCGCCGAAGGTGTCGAAACCGCGCTGGCCGATGCGGGCTGCAATCAGCTGCAAGGGTATTTGTTTAGCCACGCGGTGCCGTTTAGTGAGATTGAGAAGATGATGTGAGTGACATCTCCGTAGGGTCGCCATTTATGGCGACCTGGCCAATAATCCCGCCGCGCCGTATAAATTATTCTGAATACGCCCCTCAGGTTCTGCATCCCATGCATCGCCCTCTCGCCAGACATTTTGCAAAATCATTCCGGCAAGGAGGCCATTATGAAAAACCGCAAATATCCACGATTAAAACATCATGATTACCGCGCCAATGGCGCGTATTTCATCACGCTGGTTTGCTATCGCCGCGCACCTTTATTTGGTCAATTTATCGCAGCGGAATTCTGTCTGACTTCGATTGGTGATTACGTCATCAAAACCTGGCGGGCTTTGCCTCAACGCGATTCCTCTATCACCCTCGATGCCTTTGTCCTGATGCCGAATCACCTGCATGGCATTATTTGGCTAAATGAAAGCGCACAGAGAACCCTGCTAAATATTGTTAATTGCTTTAAAGCCGAGATTACGCGTGAAACAGGAATAAAGGTGTGGCAACGCAGTTTTTATGATCGTGTGATTCGGGATGAGAGGGAGTTATTGGCGTTCAGAGAATATATTGAAAACAATCCGAAACAGTGGGAATGGGATCGGTTGTATGTGGATGGTTGAGGTTGTGCGGTTGTTAGCAAGGTTGTGCGGTTATCAGCAAGGTCGCCATAAATGGCGACCCTACAAATGCCGACGTCAACAACACCTCCGTAGGGTCGCCATTTATGGCGACCTGGTTAAACCTTCACACCGAATAACGCGCTTTAAGATCCTCGAAAATGGCATCCATCGGCACATCACTGTCTGCGGCCACCGCCGTAAACACCTGCTGCTTAAGGAAGTGACGCCAGCTCACCGGCGCGGCGGCCAAAAATGCCGTCAGCACGCGATAGCGCTCCGGCGTCCAAACCGCTTCAAACGCAGTACGCGCCGCTCCATGATCGAAATGCTGCGCCGCCGAAGATAGCATCTCAGCCCGCAGCCGCGCGGTTTCGCCCTCATCAATCTCACCATCGCGCAGTGCCACGCCGTAGCTGTCACGCGCCACCTGCTCAGAGACAAACCCACAGCGCACATCCTCCAACACCTGCTGCACATCGCGCTCCACCGGCAAACCGTAACCACCCGCGCCAGGTCCGCGCACTTCGACGATATCGCCCGGCTGGCAGTGAATGACATCGGTGTTGCCGTGCTCTATCGTGGTGCCGTTACGCAGCGTGCGGAAGTGCGAAAGGCCGCCACAT
>NZ_DALYOQ010000037.1:41312-41535 GCF_031974595.1 Pantoea sp. CTOTU46764
ACCGTGGTATTTGGTGCAAAAACTTCAAACGCCATCTCGGTGGCTAAACCACCGCGAAAACGCCCAGCTCCGGCGCTGTCGGCGGCTAAGCCGTAGCGATGGAAATGGATTGGCACTTCGGCTTCGTTGATCTCAATCGGCGTGTTTTTCAGGAACGCCGATAACCCGCCCGATCCGTCCGGCCCATCGTGGCGTGGCGTGCCACCTGCCCCGCCGCCCACCG
>NZ_DALYOQ010000038.1:0-41176 GCF_031974595.1 Pantoea sp. CTOTU46764
TCTGCACACTGCATCGATAACGCGGTTGAGCAGATTCAGCTGGGCAAACAGGACATCGTGTTTGCTGGCGGCGGCGAAGAGCTGAGCTGGGAAATGGCCTGTGAGTTCGATGCGATGGGCGCACTGTCGACCAAATACAACGAAACCCCAGAAAAAGCTTCACGTACTTACGATGCCAACCGTGACGGTTTCGTCATTGCTGGCGGCGGCGGTATGGTGGTGGTTGAAGAGCTGGAACACGCTCTGGCACGTGGTGCACACATCTACGCTGAGATCGTTGGCTACGGCGCAACCTCAGATGGCGCAGATATGGTGGCTCCTTCAGGCGAAGGCGCAGTGCGCTGCATGAAGATGGCGATGCAAGGTCTCGATACCCCAATCGATTACCTCAACACCCACGGCACTTCTACGCCGGTTGGTGATGTAAAAGAGCTGGGTGCGATTCGTGAAGTGTTCGGCGATAACTGCCCATCACTGTCTGCTACTAAAGCCATGACCGGTCACTCACTGGGTGCGGCGGGCGTGCAGGAAGCGATCTACACCTTGCTGATGCTGGAGCACGGTTTCATCGCGCCAAGCATCAACGTGGAAGAGCTGGATGAAGCGGGTAAAGGTCTGAACATCGTGACCAAGCCAACTGAAAAAGCGCTGACCACCGTGATGTCGAACAGCTTCGGTTTCGGCGGCACCAACGCCACCTTAACAATGCGTAAGTTGCCAGCATAATCCCGTAGGGTCGCCATTTATGGCGACCAAATTATGCAAGCACTATCACAAGGGCCGATTATCCGGCCTTTGTTGTTTTGACAATCCACCTTCTGCTTACCTACACTCTCACTCCATCCGAAACAAAATTATCACTTCACACTAACGTGAACCAAATATGCCGTTTCTGTTTTGGCAGCAAGCGCGTGTCTGGTTAGTACAAGGAGTTCGACCCTTCATGACCACGACTGCTGACGCGCAGACGCAATCCGTTATGCCGCTGGCCTGCACCTCATTTGCGGTGTTCCTCACTTATCTGACCGCTGGCCTCGCGCTGCCGGTGATCCCGCTGTATGTCCATCATGAACTTGGCATGAGTAACCTGATGGTTGGCGTGGCAGTGGGGATTCAGTTCTTTGCCACGCTGTTAACGCGCAGCTTTGCCGGACGTCGTGCCGATCAGCACGGTGCAAAACTCACCACCCAGCACGGCATGCTGGCCATCGCGCTGGTGGGCGTGGCGTATCTGGCGGCGGCGTTGTTACCGGTTTCTCCATGGACGAAGTTTGGTTTGCTGGCGGTGGGGCGCTTGCTGTTAGGATTCGGCGAAAGCCTGCTGCTGACCGGCAATCTGACCTGGGGCATGGGATTGGTGGGCAGCAAACGTTCCGGATTAGTAATGTCGTGGAACGGCATGGCGATTTACGGATCGCTGGCGGCTGGTGCACCGCTCGGCTTGCTGATCAATCAGCACGGCGGTTTTGCTGCGTTAGGCGCTGTCGCGCTGGTTCTGCCGTTGTTGGCGCTGGGGATCAACAGTTGGATTGGTAAAGTGCCGGTCGCCGGTGGCGATCGGCCATCGCTGTTCAGCGTAGTGAAAATTATCTTTCAGCCGGGATTGGCGCTGGCGCTGCAGGGCACCGGCTTTGCGGTAATCGGTACCTTTACGTCACTCTATTTTGCTGCGGAAAATTGGGGCAATGCCGGTTTCGCGCTGACCGCTTTTGGCTGTGCGTTTGTGCTGGTGCGCGTGTTCTTTGGCGGCTTGCCGGATCGTCACGGTGGCGTAAAAGTGGCGATGGTCTCTTTGCTGGTGGAAACTGCCGGCTTGCTGCTGCTGGCGTTCGCCAGTTCCGGCTGGATGGCGCTGATTGGCGCGGCTCTGACCGGCTGTGGCTGCTCGCTGATCTTCCCGGCGCTGGGCGTTGAAGTGATTAAGCGCGTATCGCCACAGATTCGCGGCACCGCGCTTGGCGGTTTCTCGGCATTTCAGGATATCGCCTACGGTGCCAGCGGCCCGTTGACCGGCTTGCTGGCGACGGCGCTGGGTTACGGATCGGTCTATGTCGCGGGTGCCTGCTGTGCGGCGCTGGGTATTCTGGTCACCTGGACGTTTGCACGGAGTGCGACAACAGCGTAACCAGCTTATCGCAGGCGCTGACAATCTCACCGGGCGTCAGCGCGGCAAAGCCCAGCAGCCAGCCCGCTTGCTGCACTTCACCGGCATAAAGCGGCGACAGGCGCGGCAGCAGCAATCCGACTTCGCTGGCTTGTTGCGTGAGTCGCGCTTCATCTCCTTGCAACAGCTGTACCGTCAACTGTAAGCCGCCCGCCGCTGGCAGCGGTTTGAGCCACAGTTGCAGGCGCGTTTCAATTTGCGCCAGCAAGCAGTCACGTCGGCTGCGATAAAGCTGGCGCATCAGGCGCAAATGGCTGGCGAAATGGCCTTGCTGCAGAAACTCCGCGCATATCGCCTGCGGCAGCAACGCGCTGTGACCATCCATCACGCTGCGCGCGCGGCCCAACGGCTCCACCAGTTGTGGCGGCACCACTATCCACGCCAGCCGCAACGACGGGAACAGCGTTTTGGAAAAGGTACCCAGGCAAATCACCCGGCCATCTGCGGTTAATCCTTGCAGCGCCGGAGCGGGGCGATCCTCGTAGTGAAATTCGCTGTCGTAATCGTCCTCGATCAGCCAGCTATCCTGCTGTTGCGCCCACGCCAGCCACTGCAAGCGCCGCGCCAGGCTCATGGCTGTGCCGGTGGGATAATGATGCGCCGGTGTCAGATAGACCAGTTTCGCGCTGCCGCTCAGCGGCACTGCACCTTCAGCATCCAGCGGCATGGCGCGACAGCGCGCCCCGGCGGCAAGAAACGCATTGCGCGCGCCGGGATAACCTGGCTCTTCCAGCCACACTTCGTCACCCGCATCGAGGAACATCAGCGCCAGCAACTGCAGCGCCTGCTGAGAGCTGGTGAGGATCACCACTTGCTCCGCCGTGCAGCGCACGCCACGGGACAGCGCCAGATAATCTGCCACCGCTTGCCGCAGCGACGGCAATCCAAGCGGATCGCCGTAACCCATCACTTTGCTGCCCAGCGAGCGCTGAACCTGATTGCTGATACGACGCCACTGCGCGTGCGGGAAAGCGCGTAACTCGGGCGAACCGGCGGCAAAGGCGTGAGGAAAGGGCGGATCCTGACAGCCGCCGGTTGCCAAAACCTGCTGGCCGCGCCGGGAAAAGTGTGGCGAGCGCTCGATACCGGTTTTCTGCGTGGGCGACGCCATGCGAATCGACACAAATGTCCCGCGCCCAGCGTGACGCTGCAGATAACCTTCGCTCTCTAACTGTGCGTAAGCCGCCTCCACCGTGACGCGCGACAGCGATAAATCGCTGGCTAACTGGCGGCTGGACGGCAACTTCTGCTCATGGCGCAGATGCCCGTTGGCGATGGCCTGACGCAAGGTATTGCACAGTCGCTCACGTAAACCGCCTTGGGTTTGATGGCTAAACAGCGCGAGAAATGAAGTGGTCACAATGGTCTTATCACTATGCTGAAAGTGGTATCAATATGCAGACCACTTTGCCGTAAACTGGCTGGAAATCACAGCAGGAGAATGCGATGTCAGCCGTTTTGAAATTTTCCCCAGCCAGCGCCAGTGAGAGCGTGACGTATCTGCAACATAAACTGGCGTACTACACCGATGCGTGGGATTTAGCGGAGGATCTGGCGCAGGGCATCACGGCAATTGTGGTGATTGATGCGCGTTCTGACGAGGCGTATCAGGCCGGCCATATTTGCGGAGCTCTCTCTTTTCCGCATCGCACCATGAATGCGGAATCCACTGCGCATCTCGATCGCCGCAAAGTTTACATCACCTATTGCGACGGCATCGGTTGTAACGGTTCAACCAAAGCTGCGCTCAAGCTGGCGTCGTTGGGTTTTCAGGTCAAGGAGTTGATTGGCGGGCTGGATTTCTGGAAGCGCGATGGCCATCCAATGGCGTGGGGCGCGGCAGCGGGTGAATGGCCGCACGCCACGTCCGCTGCCAACTGCGGCTGCTAGATAAACAGCCACAGCAGGAAGATAAACAGGAGGATACCGGCAATCAGCGTGAGTGCCGGACGCTGGGCCAGCGGCTGCGGCAGCATCTGAATAAACGGCGACCAGATTGGCTGCGGACGAATTTGGCTATCGGCCAGCGGCTGCTCATGCAGTTTCTCGGCGCGGCGGCTAAACAGCAGATTCAGCAGATCCTGCGTTTGCGCTGGCGTCAGCACGGTGGTCGGCAGCGCCTGGAAACGTTGCTGGCTGTAATCTTCCAGCAGTCGCTGCTCATCGTGGGTTAACGGCTGGCGCAGCGAGGTTTCCAGCATCTGCAAAGTCGGCGCACTGTGCTGAGCCAGCGTCTGACGCACCTGCAAATATTGCGTCAGCAGTGGGAAGTGGCGTGATGGAATCGGATCGCCACTTTTCAGCTGCACCAGTTTCAGCGTATCGGCCAGCAGTTTCACCGGCGATTCACCGGTTTTTGCCGCAAGACGCGTAACCTGCTGATTCAGCGATTGCTGCTCTGCTGGCAGCAAGCTGCGATCGGACACGCGCGTTTGCTGCGGCTGCGGGATCGCCATCTGGCCGTTTTGCAACATGGTCAGCACCTGACGCAGCTGATCCTGCGACAACGCGCTCAACACCGTTTGATTAAACTGCTGACGAATAAATTCGCTCACCGCCTGGCGATTATTGCCCTGCGGCAATTTCTCCAGCAGCTGTTGCAGCAGCTGGCGCGTAGCGAGGCTGTTTTGCACCTGGGTTAAGCGCCCATTGAGATGCTGTTCCGCCGCCGGGAAGTGGCGCGATTGCAGCTCCGCTTCACTCTTCACCCCTACTTCGTGCCGCACGCCAGCCCAGAGTTCCGGCGCTTTCAGCGTACTCAAAGACATGATGCGCACAATCAGACGTTCCAGCGTGGTGCGCTGGGCAGGAGAAAGCGGCTGCTCACCGGCTGGACCGCCAGGACGCGTCGGGCCAGTGGCCTGAGATAAAGGGGAACGATCGCCCGCGGGCACACCGGGACCGCTGAGAGGTTGCATGGCGGAATCCTTGAAAACGGGTCAGATCCGGGTGCGCCGGAAAAAAGAGGCCACATGATAGCAAAAGCCCCCAGGAAATCCACGGGGGCTGCGGCCTTTCCGGATAATAAAATCAGGCGGCGGGATCGGCAAGGGTCGCGCTACGTGGCTTACGCAGCGGGGTTTTCAGACGTTGTGCCAGAATAACGCCGACTAACGTCATGCCACCGCCAATCCAGTGATAGGCGTGCAGCTGCTCATGCAGGAACATCACGGCAATAATGGCCGTAAACGCCGGGACGAAATTCATAAAAATGCTGGTGGTGCTGGCACCCAGACGTTGCACGCCAAGGATCCACAGGAACGGTGCGATGATCGACGCAAACAGTCCGGCATACAGCACCAACGGCAGATTGTGCATGTTGAGCGTGACATCCGGCGCGCGCAGGAAGCCAGGCAGCAACAGCAGCACGCCAAAGAAAATCTGCACATACAGGCTTTGCCAGGTCGGCAGCGGAATCGCCCAGCGCTTGGTCAGCACGCCGTACAAGGCGTACGAGGTCGATGCTGCCAGCATCATCAATTCACCATTGCCGAGCCGTTGATTCAGCAACTGCGCCGGATTGCCTTCGCTCACCAGCCACACCAAACCGGCGAAAGACAGCAAGCCGCCAATCAAAATGCCGCGCGTCGGCGCAAGGCGCAGCACCACCAGGCTGAGCAAAATGGTCAATAGCGGAATGGTCGCGCCGAGAATCCCCATCATCACCGCAGAAACGCTATGCGCTGCGTAATAGGCGAGGCTTTGATACAGCACCATGCCGAGCAGGCCGAGGATCAGCAATCGCCAGCCGTTGGCTTTAATGGTATGACGATGGCGCCACACGCCCGGCAGGCAAAACGGTGCTAACACCACCAACGCCAGTAGCCAGCGATAGAAGGAGATCGCCGCAGGATCGATACTTCCCGCCGAGAGTTTGCTGACGATAGTGTTGATCGACCAAATCAGCACCGCGATCAGCGGAAACAGTAAATTCATGATACAGCTCCTCAGATAATCGCGAATAGTTTACGTTTGACCGGTTTAAAGTAGATAGTTAAAATCGGACAATATTCGTTAGTGACCGGACAGAATGAATCTACAAGTCGAATACCAGCCGCCGATTGATGCGCCCTTGCTGCGCTTCTTTATGCGTTACGACGAGGTCAACGCCAAAACCGAGTACCTCACGCATGCGCATGATTGGGGTCAGGTGATTTTTGTCACCAGCCACGTACTGGAGATGGAAGTCGAGGGCGAACGTCTGCTGACGCCCGCCGATATTCCGATCTGGATCCCGGCCCGCCATCGTCACAGCAGCTACAACCACAACGAGGCGCGTTTTCGCACTTTTAATCTCGCCGCCGATCTCTGCGCGGGCCTGCCGGATAAAGCCTGCTTATTGCATGTCGATGCCATTGGGCACGCCATCATGAATGATTTTGCCCGCCGTGAACTGGAGCAGCCGCAAACGCAAGCCGACTGGCGCATGTGTGAAGTGTTGATTGATCGCCTGCGTCTGGCGCCGATGCACAACAGCTATTTGCCGATGTCGGATGACAAATTCCTCGCGCCGATTCTGCGCGCGCTCGAAGCGCATCCCGGCGATAACACCACGCTGGCACAATGGGCGAAGCGCGTGTTCACCACCGAGCGTACGCTAGCGCGACGCTGTCAGCAGCAGTTGAATATGTCGTTCAGCGAGTGGCGACAACGTTTACGCTTTCTGCGTGCTATCGCGCTGCTGGAGCAGGGCTGCAGCGTGCAGGGCATCGCGCATGAGTTGGGTTACAGCTCGGCCTCGGCGCTGATTGTGATGTTCCAGCAGCAGGCCGGTACCACGCCGGACCGCTATCGCAGCCGGTTAGGTTAATCCCCGGCTTTATGGCAAAATACGCGCCTTAAATTTTTGCAGACAGGACCGCCGCAGTGAAAATTCTCGTCGATGAAAATATGCCTTATGCCCGTGAACTGTTCAGCCGCACTGGCGATGTTGTGGCGGTACCGGGACGTCCGTTGCCGGAAGCCGAGTTGCAAGATGCCGATGGCCTGATGGTGCGTTCCGTCACCAAAGTGAATGCGGCGCTGCTGGCCGGTACGCCGGTGAAGTTTGTCGGCACCGCGACGGCGGGCACCGATCATATTGATGATGAATCGCTGGCGGCGGCCGGCATCAGCTTCTCTGCGGCGCCTGGCTGTAACGCCATTGCGGTGGTGGAGTATGTGTTCTCGTCGCTGCTGCTGCTGGCGGAGCGCGATGGTTTTGAATTGCGCGATCGTACGGTAGGCATAGTTGGCGTGGGTAATGTCGGCGGCCGCCTGCAGAAGCGTCTGCAAGCCTGGGGCGTGAAAACGCTGCTGTGCGATCCGCCGCGCGCCGATCGTGGCGATCGGGAAACCTTCCATTCGCTGGAAGATCTGGTGGCGCAGGCCGACATCCTAACCTTCCACACGCCGCTGTTTAAAGATGGCCCGTATAAAAGCTGGCATCTGGCCGATGCGGCGCTGCTGATGGCGCTTAAACCCAACACCATTCTGATCAACGCCTGCCGCGGTCCGGTGGTGGATAACGCAGCGCTGCTGGAAGTGCTGAAGATGCGCCACGATCTCAGCGTGGTGCTGGATGTGTGGGAGCCGGAGCCGGATCTGTCGCTCGATCTGCTGGATAAAGTCGATATCGCCACCGCGCATATCGCCGGCTACACGCTGGAAGGTAAAGCGCGCGGCACCACGCAAGTGTTTGAAGCCTGGTGCGACTTTATCGGCCAGCCGCAGCAGGTGGCGCTGGAAAGCCTGCTGCCCGCACCGGAATTTGGTTCTGTCACCCTGCGCGGCAAGCTCGATCAGCCAACGCTAAAACGCTTGGTGCATCTGGTGTATGATGTGCGCCGCGACGATGCGCCACTGCGTAAAGTGGCGGCAAAGCCAGGCGAGTTTGATCGCCTGCGCAAGCAATATGAAGAGCGTCGTGAATGGTCATCGCTGCAGGTGCATTGCGATGATGCGGAGACGGCGTTGATGCTCAATCAACTTGGCTTCCGCGCCAGTTTGTAAAGAAATTTCAATCACCTGCAATATTGCGGGGGATAATTCCTAAATCTCGGGCGGTGTTTTCACCGCCTTCTGTTTTTGTGTCAATCTCTGGAGTAACCAACATGTCTGACGGCTGGAATATCGCGCTTTTGGGCGCAACAGGCGCAGTAGGGAACGCTGTACTGGAACTGCTGGCTGAACGCCAGTTCCCGGTTGGTGAGTTGTATCTGCTGGCGAGTGAAAACGGTGCCGGTGAGAACAAACGTTTTGAGGGACGTACCGTGCTGGTTCAGGACGCGGCCGAATTTGACTGGACGCAGGTGCAGCTGGCGTTCTTCACTGCGGGTCGTGAAGCCTCGGCGCGCTATGCCGAAGAAGCCGCTAGCCAGGGGTGTCTGGTCATCGATAGCAGCGACTTGTTCGCGCTCGAACCGGACGTGCCGCTGGTGGTGCCAGATGTGAATCCACAAGTGCTGGCGGATTACCGCAATCGCAACATCATTACCGTTGCCGACAGCCTGGTGAGCCAGCTGCTGTGTGCAATCAAACCGCTGGTGGATCTCGCCGGTCTGAGCCGTTTGCAGGTCACCAACCTGATTGCGGCTTCCAGTCACGGTAAAGCGGCGGTTGATGGTTTGGCCGGTGAAAGTGCGCGTTTGCTGAACGGCGTACCTGCGGAGCAGCATTACTTTGGCCGCCAGCTGGCGTTCAACATTCTGCCGCTGCTGGCTGACAGCAATGGCAGCGTGGAGAGTGAGCGTCGCGTGGTTGAGCAGGTGCGTAAAGTGCTGCAGGACGAAGGTTTGCCAATTGCAGTAAGCAGTGTCCAGGCACCGGTGTTCTACGGCAATGCGCAGATCGTGCACGTGGAGAATCTGCGCCCGCTTTCCGCTGAAGAAGCGCGCGATGAACTGGGCCGCTCCGGAGATATCAACCTGAGCGAAGAGAGCGATTACCCAACGCAGGTGGGCGATGCATCTGGCAGCGACGTGCTAAGCATTGGCTGCGTACGCAATGATTACGGCATCCCAGAGCTGCTGCAGTTCTGGTCGGTGGCAGACAACATCCGTTTCGGCGGTGCACTGATGGCGGTGAAAACGGCTGAGAAACTGGTGCAGGAGTATTTCTATTAATGTTGCCTGAAGGTAAGACGCTTAAGCTGGCGTTGGGTATTGAATACGATGGCAGCCGTTATTACGGCTGGCAGCGGCAAAATGAAGTGCGCAGCGTGCAGGAAAAGCTGGAAAAGGCGCTGTCGAAAGTGGCCGATCATCCGGTAGTAGTGTTCTGCGCGGGCCGTACCGATGCTGGCGTGCACGGCACCGGACAAGTGGTGCATTTCGAAACCACTTCGCCGCGTGCTGACGCAGCCTGGACGTTAGGTGTTAACGCTAATCTGCCCGATGACATCGCGGTGCGCTGGGTGAAAGCGGTGCCTGAGGAGTTCCATGCGCGTTTTAGCGCGACGGCACGCCGCTATCGTTACGTGATTTACAACCATCGGCTGCGCCCGGCGATTCTGGGCAATGGTATTACCCATTATTACCATCCGCTGGATGCGGAGAAGATGCAGCGCGCCGGGCAGGCGCTGATTGGCGAGAATGACTTCACCTCGTTCCGCGCGGTGCAGTGTCAGTCACGCACGCCGTGGCGCAACGTGATGCATCTCAATGTCACGCGTCATGGACCGTATGTGGTGGTGGATATCAAAGCCAATGCTTTTGTGCATCACATGGTGCGTAACATTGTTGGCAGCCTGATGGAAATCGGCACCGGTAATCAGCCGGAAGAGTGGATGGCGACGCTGCTGGCGGCCAAAGATCGTAAGCTGGCGGCGGCGACCGCCAAAGCCGAGGGGCTTTATCTGGTGGCGGTGGATTATCCATCCCACTTTGCATTACCTCAGCCTGCGTTGGGACCGTTGTTCCTCGCGGATTAACCGTTAATTGTTGGATGTTAGGGGAGTTGTGGTTATATGGATTTCATCCACTTTTTAGTCGATTTTATTCTGCATATTGATGTGCATTTGGCCGAACTGGTGGCGCAGTACGGCATCTGGATTTACGCCATTCTGTTCCTGATTCTGTTCTGTGAAACCGGTTTGGTGGTCACGCCATTCCTGCCAGGCGATTCCCTGCTGTTTGTTGCCGGTGCGCTGGCGGCGCTGCCGGGTAACGATCTCAACGTGCATCTGATGGTGACGCTGTTGGTGATCGCCGCCATCCTCGGTGATGCGGTGAACTACACCATTGGTCGTCTGTTCGGTGAGAAGCTGTTCAGTAACCCGAATTCGAAAATTTTCCGGCGCAGTTACCTGGATAAAACCCACGCGTTCTACGATCGCCACGGTGGCAAAACCATTATACTTGCGCGCTTTGTACCAATCGTGCGAACCTTTGCCCCCTTTGTGGCAGGGATGGGACACATGTCTTATCGCCACTTCGCGCTCTACAATGTTACGGGCGCACTGCTGTGGGTGCTGCTGTTCTCTTACGCCGGTTACCTGTTTGGCGACCTGCCGATTGTGCAGGAGAACCTGAAGCTGCTGATCGTTGGCATCATCGTGGTTTCCATACTGCCAGGCGTAATTGAAGTGTGGCGTCATCGCCGCCAGCAGAAGTCGCAGTAAGCTCGTTACCAGATTTTTATCCACAGCGTGAACGGGTTGTGGTTTAATGAGCGACATTTACGGCCTGCTGAAGGTGATTTCAGCAGCAATGAGAAGACTGGACCAGGTCAGCATTAAATAGAAAGGTCATCAATGAGCTGGATTGAACGCATACTGAATAAAAGCACTGCCACGCCAACGCGCAAAGCCAGCATCCCGGAAGGGGTGTGGACCAAGTGCGATAGTTGTGGGCAGGTGCTGTACCGCGCCGAGCTGGAGCGTAACCTCGAGGTCTGCCCGAAGTGCGACCATCACATGCGCATGCACGCCCGTGAGCGTCTGCATAGCATGCTGGATGAAGGTTCGCTGGTTGAGCTGGGCAGCGAGCTGGAACCGAAGGATCTGCTGAAGTTCCGCGACTCGAAGAAGTATAAAGACCGTTTGGTCGCCGCACAGAAAGACACCGGTGAGAAAGATGCGCTGGTGGCGATGAAAGGCACGCTGCACGGCATGCCAATTGTTGCTGTGGCCTTTGAGTTCTCCTTTATGGGCGGCTCAATGGGTTCAGTGGTTGGCGCGCGCTTTGTGCGTGGCGTTGAGCAGGCGTTGGAAGACAACTGCCCACTGATCTGCTTCTCCGCGTCAGGCGGTGCACGTATGCAGGAAGCGCTGCAGTCGCTGATGCAGATGGCGAAAACCAGTGCGGCACTGGCGAAAATGCAGGAGCGCGGCTTGCCGTACATCTCCGTGCTGACTGACCCAACCATGGGCGGCGTTTCAGCCAGCTTCGCGATGCTGGGCGATCTCAACGTGGCGGAACCGAAAGCGCTGATCGGCTTTGCCGGTCCACGCGTTATCGAGCAGACCGTGCGTGAAAAACTGCCGCCGGGCTTCCAGCGCAGTGAATTCCTGATCGAGAAAGGAGCGATCGACATGATCATCCGTCGTCCGGAAATGCGCTTTAAGCTGGCAAGCCTGCTGGCGAAAATGATGAATCTGCCAGCGCCGCAGCTGGATGGTGATCAGCCAAATGTGGCTGAGCCGGAGAGCAACGAAGCCTGACAGGCAACGGAAAGGCGCAGCAATGCGCCTTTTTATCAATGCACCGTAAATCAGTAAACGGGACACATGGATAATTCTCTTCCTCAAGCCACGTCGCCTTTGGCCACGTGGCTTCATTATCTTGAGCATCTGCACTCGCAGGCCATTGAACTGGGTCTGGATCGTATTCAACGCGTCGCCGCACGCCTCGACCTGCTCAAACCCGCTCCTTTTGTCTTCACCGTCGCCGGTACTAACGGCAAAGGCACCACCTGTCGCACACTGGAAACGCTGTTGATGGCCGCGGGCTATCGCGTGGGCGTTTACAGCTCGCCCCATCTGGTGCGTTACACCGAACGTGTACGCGTGCAGGGCGTTGAACTGGATGAAGTGCAGCACAGCGCCAGTTTTGCCGCGATTGAAGCCGGGCGCGGTGACATTTCACTGACCTACTTTGAGTTCGGCACCTTGTCGGCCTTAAATCTGTTCCGCGCGGCGAATCTCGACGTCGTGATCCTTGAAGTCGGCCTGGGCGGACGTCTTGATGCCACCAATATTGTCGATGCCGATGTGGCAGTGATCACCAGCATCGCGCTGGATCACACCGATTGGCTCGGTCCGGACCGTGAAAGTATCGGCCGGGAAAAAGCCGGTGTGTTCCGTGCAGGTAAACCGGCCATCGTCGGTGAAGCCGATATGCCGGGCACCATCGCGGATGTTGCGGCGGAGAAGGGAGCAGTATTGTTGCAGCGCAATCGCGACTGGCAGTGGCTGCAAACCGGTGCCAGCTGGATGTTGCAGGATGCGCATGGCGAGCTGCGTGATTTACCGCTGCCGCAGGTGCCGTTAGCCAATGCCGCCACCGCGCTGACTGCGCTGCGTGCGTCGGGTTTAACGGTGAGCGAAGCGATTATTCGTCAGCATCTGCCGCTTGCGATTCTGCCGGGGCGTTTTCAGACCGTCAGCGAAGCGCCGCGCGTGATCCTCGATGTGGCGCACAATCCGCATGCCGCTTATTATCTGGCTTCACGCCTGGAAGAAGAGCCACATAGCGGTGAAGTGCATGCGGTGGTCGGGATGCTGCACGACAAAGATATCGCGGGAACGTTGGCGGCGCTGGCGCCTCAGGTTGACCGCTGGTACTGCGCGCCGCTCGACGGCCCGCGCGGTGCCTCCGCCGATGAGCTTCTCGCTCATCTGGATGGCGGCGTGGCTTACAGCAACGTTGATGCAGCCTGGCAAGCGGCGCGTCAGCAGGCGCGTCCCGAAGATGTGATTCTGGTGTGTGGCTCTTTCCACACCGTAGCGCAGGTTATGGAATCGATGGCAGCGGAGAACGGCAGTGGCAAGTAAGTTCCAAAATCGCTTAGTCGGTACGGTCATTCTGGTGGCGATTGGTGTCATCGTATTGCCCGGCCTGCTGGACGGTAAGAAGAAGCACTATAAAGAAGAGTTCGCCGCCATTCCGCTGGTGCCAAAACCGGACGATCAGCAGGATAGCGAAATGGTGCCGCCGGTGACGCAACCCTTACCGGCGCAGCCGCCGGAAGGGGCGGGCGCGGCACAAAATCAGAACGGCGGTAAGACCGCCACCAACGGCAGCGAGCAGCCCACGCAGAATAGCGAGCCAAGCGTAGTAACGCCGCCGCCGGTGCATCAGCAAGTGCAGCCGAAACTGGTTGAACAGCCGAAGCCAAAATCGGTCGAGCAGCCGAAACCGAAGCCGGTTGAACAGCCGAAGCCAAAACCGGTTGAGCAACCGAAGCCGAAGCCGGTTGAACAGCCAAAAACGGTGGAAACGCCGAAGCAGAGTGAACCTGCAGCGCCAGCTGGTCAGGCGTTTGTGGTGCAGCTCGGTGCGCTGAAGAATGCGGCGAAAGTAAGCGAGATTGTGGCGCAGCTGCGGCTTTCCGGTTATCGCGCCTTCACCGTGCCGTCGACGCCGGTGCAGGGACAAATCACCCGTATTTACGTCGGTCCGGACGCGAACAAAGCCAAGCTGCAAGGCTCGCTGAGTGAGCTGCAAAGCATCTCCGGCCTCGGTGGTGTGGTCAAACCCTATAGCGCCAGATAAAGTGCTGATAAGCCGCGCCGATAACAGTAAAAGGCGCGGCTTTACAAAATTTTCGTAGCGAAGCGCGGCGATAAAATCATTGAATATCAGGGGATTAAATCCCTGATAATACACAGGGCGAGGAAAGTTTTTTTCATCGCCCTTTTTGCGGAAACAGAACCGGAAAACCCTACGCAAACGTTTTCTTTTTCTGTTAGAATGCGCCCCGAACTGGATGCAGGGGTGCGATAGCACTGGGCTGGAAGAGTTCATGATCTGGATTGATTACGTCATTATTGCGGTAGTTGGTTTTTCGGCTCTGGTCAGCCTGATTCGTGGGTTTGTCCGGGAAGCCTTATCTCTCGTTACCTGGGGATGCGCGTTTTTTGTCGCCAGTCATTATTACGCCTACCTTGCAGTCTGGTTTACCGGTTTTAGCGACGAACTGGTACGCAACGGCATCGCCATCGCGGTGTTATTCGTTGCTACCCTGATTGTGGGTGCCATCGTCAACTATGTCATCGGCTCGCTGGTTGAAAAAACTGGCTTGTCGGGAACCGACAGGGTGTTGGGTGTCTGTTTCGGGGCGTTGCGTGGCGTGCTGATCGTGTCTGCTATGCTGTTCTTCCTCGATACATTCACCGGCTTTTCGAAAAGTCCGGACTGGCAACAGTCGCAACTTATCCCCGAATTCAGTTACATCATCAGGTGGTTTTTCGATTACCTGAAAAGTACGTCGAGTTTTTTACCCCGGTGACACCATCGGGCGTGCGGCTAATGAGGAAAAGACAATATGTGCGGTATTGTTGGTATCACCGGTTTTATGCCAGTAAACCAGTCAATCTATGACGCGTTAACGGTGCTTCAGCACCGCGGGCAGGATGCCGCCGGCATTTGTACCATCGATGCTATTAACTGCTTCCGTTTGCGTAAGGCTAACGGCCTGGTCAGCGATGTGTTCGAAGCACGCCACATGCAGCGTTTGCAGGGCAACATCGGCATTGGCCATGTGCGCTACCCAACCGCAGGCAGCTCCAGCGCCTCTGAAGCGCAGCCTTTCTACGTGAACTCCCCTTACGGCATCACGTTGGCGCATAACGGCAACCTGACCAATGCCCATGAACTGCGTAAACAGCTGTTCGAAACGGGTCGCCGTCACGTCAATACCACCTCAGATTCCGAAATCCTGCTGAATATCTTTGCGCAGGAGCTGGACCGTTTTCAGCACTATCCGCTGGAAGCTGACAACATTTTTGCTGCGGTGGCGGCGGTGCATCAGCAGGTGCGCGGCGCTTACGCAGTGGTTTCAATGATTATCGGACACGGCATGGTCGCCTTCCGCGATCCCAACGGTATTCGTCCGCTGGTGCTGGGCAAGCGCGTTATCGCCGACGGCCGCACCGAATACATGGTGGCGTCAGAAAGCGTGGCGCTGGATACGCTGGGCTTCGAGTTCATTCGTGACGTAGCACCAGGCGAAGCGGTGTACATCACCGAGCAGGGCCAGCTCTCGACGCGTCAGTGCGCCGAGAACCCGAAAACCAATCCATGCCTGTTCGAGTACGTCTATTTTGCCCGTCCGGACTCCTTCCTCGACAAAATCTCGGTGTACAGCGCGCGCGTGCGCATGGGCACCAAGCTGGGTAACAAAATTGCCCGCGAGTGGGAAGATCTGGATATTGATGTGGTGATTCCGATTCCGGAAACTTCGACCGATATCGCGCTGGAAATCGCGCGCATCCTTGACAAGCCGTATCGTCAGGGCTTCGTGAAAAACCGCTACGTTGGCCGTACCTTTATCATGCCGGGACAGCAGCAGCGTCGCAGCGCGGTTCGCCGTAAGCTGAACGCCAACCGCGCTGAGTTCCGTGATAAGAACGTGTTGCTGGTGGATGACTCCATCGTACGCGGCACCACGTCTGAGCAAATCATTGAGATGGCACGTGAAGCGGGCGCGAAAAAAGTGTATCTCGCCTCGGCGGCACCGGAAATTCGTTTCCCGAACGTCTACGGCATCGATATGCCTAGCGCGACCGAACTGATTGCGCACGGCCGTGAAGTTAATGAGATTTGCCAGCTGATCAAAGCCGATGCGCTGATTTTCCAGGATCTCAACGATCTGATTGAAGCGGTACGTGAAGAGAATCCGGATATCGCCAACTTCGAGTGCTCGGTATTTAACGGCATCTACGTCACCAAAGACGTCGATCAACAGTACCTTGAGTATCTGCAGTCGCTGCGTAATGACGATTCCAAAGCCATTGCGCGTCAGACTGAAGTGGAAGGGCTGGAGCTGCACAACGAAGGCTAAGCCGGAGGTTGTGGCAAAGTAAAAGCAGGGCGGGCGCAATCCCGCCCTGTTTGTTTTTGTATTTTTGTTCAGCGAGCCGCTATCATTGCCGCAATCTGAACCTGCAAGGCTGAATTATGAAACGACTGATCATTGGTATTTCCGGCGCCAGCGGCGCGATCTACGGCGTGCGCATGTTGCAAGTGCTGCAACCGCTGGCGGAGGTGGAAACCCATTTAGTGATCAGCCCCGCCGCGCGGCAAACGCTGGCGCTGGAGACCGATTTCAGCCTGCGTGAAGTGCAAGCGATGGCCGATGTGGTGCATGACGTACGCGATATCGCTGCCAGCATCTCATCCGGATCCTACAAAACCCTCGGCATGGCGATTGCGCCGTGCTCGATGAAAACGCTGTCGGGCATTGTGCACAGCTACAGCGACAGCCTGCTGACCCGCGCCGCTGACGTGGTGCTGAAAGAGCAGCGTAAACTGGTGCTGTGCGTGCGTGAAACGCCGCTGCATTTGGGACATCTGCGCATGATGACCACGGCGGCTGAATTGGGCGCGCTGATCATGCCGCCGGTGCCGGCGTTTTATCATCGTCCGCAATCGATCGGCGATTTAGTCGATCAAACGGTGAATCGCGTGCTCGATCAGTTCGATATTGAGCTACCGGAAGATCTTTTCACTCGCTGGAGTGGCGCATAATGGTGCATTAATGCACTGCTCGTGTGCAAATTCGCGTGTGCGATCACTCTTCGTGCATCTTGTGCACCAAAAGTTAACAATGTCGCTTTTTCTTCCTCACACCGCTGTTATATTTCCCTCACAAACTAAGTGCTTGCGCCGCTAACCGGCGCAGTATTTAGCGCGCTTGTGCAGCGTTTCGCCAATTCGCATAACTGGCATGAAACCTGCACAGCTTACAGCGCAAACCAACACATCACGCACCACATAACAATAAGCACTTCACTTGAGGGTTACCTATGAAAAAGCGAGTTCTGGCTCTTTCTCTGATGCTGACAATGGTAAGTAGCGCGAGCGTCTTCGCCGCTGTACCGCAGTCGCTGCGCATCGGAACTGACCCGACTTATCCGCCATTCGAATCCAAGAACGCGCAAGGTCAGCTGGTGGGCTTTGATATCGATCTGGCGAACGAAATTTGTAAACGTATCAAGACTAAATGTACTTATGTGGAAAGTGATTTCGATGCGCTGATCCCGTCGCTGAAAGCGAAGAAGATCGACGCCATCATCTCTTCTCTGTCAATTACCGAAAAGCGTCAGGAAGAGATCAACTTCTCTGAAAAACTGTATGCGGCGAACGCGCGCTTAGTGGCACCGAAAGGTTCTACGCTGCAACCGACCATTGAATCCCTGAAAGGGAAAAACATCGGTCTGCTGCAGGGCACCACCCAGGAAACCTATGCAAAAGAGTACTGGCAGCCAAAAGGTGTCACCGTTACGCCTTACGCTAACCAGGATCTGGTGTATCAGGATCTGAATGCCGGTCGTATTGATGCCGCGTTCCAGGACGAAGTGCAGGCGAGCGAAGGTTTCCTGAAGCAGCCTGTTGGCGCTAAATATGCGTTTGCCGGTCCGGCAGTGAAAGACGACAAGATCTTCGGCGTCGGTACCGGTATGGGCTTGCGTAAAGATGACGCCGATCTGAAGGCCGCGATCGATAAAGCTTTTGTTGAGATGCGTAAAGACGGCACTTACGACAAGATTGCTAAGAAGTACTTTGATTTCAACGTGTACGGCGATTAATTATCCTGTTTCCTAATCCTGGTCTGTGAAAGGCAGGAAGGTTGCACATAAGTATTCACTCCGGGCGCTTACCTATGTAAACTGCCCGGCTTCATACGCTTGCCGCCATCCATCCTGCGATTCAAATTCCCTGGTTAGGACTGTCCGTCAGTTGGGCAGCGTTTGTAACTTACCCTCACGACAGGATTGAACCCATGTTGTATGGCTATTCCGAAGTAATCCTCAAGGGCACCCTTGTGACGCTGGAGCTGGCGCTCAGTTCCGTGTTGCTGGCGGTGGTGCTCGGCTTGATTGGCGCTGGCGCCAAACTTTCCCGCAGTCGCCCGCTGGCGATGTTGTTTGAAGGCTACACCACCTTAATCCGCGGTGTGCCCGATTTGGTGTTGATGCTGCTGATCTTCTACGGTCTGCAGATCGCGCTGAATACCCTCACCGATGCGCTGGGACTGGCGCAGTTTGATATCGATCCGATGGTCGCCGGTATCATCACGCTCGGCTTTATCTACGGCGCTTACTTCACCGAAACCTTCCGTGGTGCGTTTCTGGCGGTGCCTAAAGGGCAGATCGAAGCGGCAACCGCGTTCGGATTCACCGGCTCGCAAACCTTCCGTCGCATTCTGTTCCCGGCCCTGATGCGCTTTGCGCTGCCGGGCATCGGTAACAACTGGCAGGTTATTCTCAAAGCCACGGCGCTGGTTTCGCTGCTGGGGCTGGAAGATGTGGTGAAAGCCACGCAGCTGGCGGGCAAAAGCACCTGGCAGCCGTTCTACTTCGCCATCGTGGCGGGTGTGATTTATCTGGTGTTTACCACGCTGTCGAACGGCGTGCTGTGGTGGCTTGAACGTCGCTACACGGTGGGTGTGAAAAGGGCAGAGCTATGATTGAGATTATTCAGGAGTATTGGAAACAGCTGCTCTGGACCGATGGTTACCGTTTTACCGGCATCGCGATTACGCTGTGGTTATTGATCATCTCGGTGGTGATTGGCGGTTCGCTCGCCGTGCTGCTGGCGATTGCGCGCGTCTCTTCTAACCGCTTTATCTCCACGCCAGTTTGGCTGTTCACCTATGTGTTTCGCGGCACGCCGCTGTATGTGCAGCTGCTGGTGTTCTACTCCGGCATGTACACGCTGGAAGTGGTGAAAGGCACTGAGCTGCTGAACGCTTTCTTCCGCAGTGGACTTAACTGTACGCTGCTGGCGTTCACGCTGAATACCTGCGCCTATACCACCGAAATCTTTGCCGGTGCGATTCGTTCGGTGCCGCACGGGGAAATCGAAGCGGCGCGCGCCTATGGCTTCTCGCCGTTTAAATTGTATCGCTGCATCATTCTGCCTTCGGCGCTGCGTACCGCGCTGCCGGCGTACAGCAACGAAGTGATCCTGATGCTGCACTCCACCGCGCTGGCGTTTACCGCGACGGTGCCGGATCTGTTAAAAATCGCGCGCGATATCAACTCGGCCACCTATCAGCCGTTTACCGCGTTTGGCATCGCTGCGGTGTTGTATCTGATTATCTCTTACGGGCTGATTAGCTTGTTCCGCAAAGCTGAACAACGCTTCCTGGCGCACGTAAAACCTTCTTCATCGCATTGAGTATCACTATGGCTGACAATAAATTAAGCGTTACCGAACTGCACAAACGTTACGGTGAACATGAAGTTCTGAAAGGCGTATCGCTGCAGGCGAATGCCGGCGATGTGATCAGCATTATTGGCTCGTCCGGTTCCGGGAAAAGTACCTTCTTACGCTGCATTAACTTCCTCGAGAAACCGAGCGAAGGCACCATTGTGGTCAACAACCAGCAGATCAATCTGGTGCGCGACACCGATGGCCAACTGAAAGTCGCGAATAAAGAGCAGCTGCGTATGCTGCGTACGCGTCTGACGATGGTGTTTCAGCACTTCAACCTGTGGAGCCACATGACGGTGCTGGATAACGTCACCGAAGCGCCGATTCAGGTGCTGGGGCTGAGCAAGGCGGAAGCGCGTGAGCGGGCGATTAAGTATCTGGATAAAGTCGGCATTGATGCGCGTGCGCGTGCCAAATATCCGGTGCATCTCTCTGGTGGTCAGCAGCAGCGCGTGTCGATTGCGCGTGCGTTGGCGATGGAGCCCGAAGTGTTGCTGTTTGACGAACCCACTTCGGCGCTGGATCCAGAGCTGGTCGGCGAAGTACTGCGCATCATGCAGAAGCTGGCGGAAGAGGGCAAAACCATGGTGGTGGTGACGCACGAGATGGAGTTTGCTCGTCACGTCTCTAATCATGTGATCTTCCTGCATCAGGGCAAGATTGAGGAACAAGGTTCGCCGGATGAGCTGTTCGGTAACCCGAAAAGCCCACGCTTGCAGCAGTTTTTAAAGGGATCGTTGAAGTAGATTGTGCCCGCTGTCCCCCATCCTGGTCCGTGCTGGCTGCCCCCCTCCTCGGTCCTCCCCCATAAATGGGGGAGGAAGATCCTGCAATATGTCAGTGTTGAAGTTGCATGTGGCAGCGTCTCCTTCCCCCGCGGGCGGGGGAATGCCGGGATGGGGGATAGCAAGCACCCTCTATCCCCGCAACAACTTCAGCGCCGTATCCTCATCGGTCACCAGACCTGACACCCAGCCGCCCTGCAACGCCGCGCGGATCGCCGGATATTTACGTTCGCTGCCGGCAAAGCCAATAATCTGGCGTTGCGTCTTACTCTCCAGCAACACGCTGGTGAGCAGTTCATCGGTTTCACCCAATACGCGTTCACCTTGCTGATTGAAAAAATGCCCCAGCATTTCGCCCACCACGCCGCGTGCGTTGAGCGCTGCTACTTGCGCATCGGTGATAAAGCCTTCGGCATGCAGCGGACAACCGGGTTGCACTTCACCAATGCCGACGAAGGCGACATCCGCCTGCAATGCGCGCTGTGTCACGCGTTGATAAACCTGATGCTGAATCCACATCGCTTTGTCTTCGGGCGTATCCGCATACAGCGGCGCAGGAATGAAAAAATATTTTCCCTGCATCTTCTCTGCCATCTTCAGCGGCACGTCGTAACGCGTACCCGAATCGTCCCGCGCAATCGCGCCAATCATCGACACGCATTGATGCTGTGGTCGCTCAACCCAGGGAAGCACATCGATCATCGAGCGCAGCGTCTTACCAGAACCAATGCCAAACACCTGCGGCTGCTCCTCGCTGATGTATTGCGCCATCACGGCCGCGCCTTCAACTGCCAGCATCTGCTGAATAGCGTCATCATCCAGATTGGCGGAAGGCACCACGCGACACAGTTGCAGGCCAAACTTCTCCTGAACCTCGCGCGCCAGATGCAAACAGTGGGTGACGGGATGATCGATCTTTACGCTGACCATGCCCATTTCACGCGCGCTGGAGACCAAACGCTGCGCCACCTGACGCGACAATCCTAATGCGCGCGCAATCTCCTGCTGCGTTACGCCCGCCACGTAATACATCCAAGCTGCACGTGCTGCCAGTTCTTGTTTTTTCTCTTCTCTGCTCATCGCGCTGTTCCGTCAAAATCGGTGCGCCATGTTAACGCGAGATGCCGGTTAAGTGTTAACTGAGCAAAAGCCCTAAAAAAGAGCAAAAGTATTAATTGTGATTTGGCTCGCAGAACATGGCTGCGGGCTCGCACTATGCTACGCGTCATCGGGCAAATGCCCTTAATCTTGGCAAATGTTTATTTTGAGGCAGCTATGACCAATCAATCAGTGTGGATGCATATCGGCGCAGGCTCTTTTCACCGTGCTCATCAGGCATGGTATCTGCATAAATTACGTGCAGAGGGCGATGACAGCTGGAGCATCGCCCTCGGCAATATCCGCGAGGATGCCGCGCCGTTGCTGCAGAAACTCGCTGCGCAAGATGGCGAGTACGTGCTGGAAACTGTGACGCCAGAGGGCGAACATACCTACGAAACCATCACTTCACTGCGTAAAATCCTGCCGTGGGATAGCAATATCAGCGCGCTGGTTGAGCAGGGTGCGAAAAGTGAAACCCGCGTGATTGGTTTTACCGTCACTGAAGCCGGTTACTATTTGACGCCAGAATTCGAACTGGACCTGACGCAACCGGATGTACAGGCCGATGTGAAAGGCGACATCCGCACGATTTATGGCGCGCTGGCGCGCATCCTCACGCAGCGCCTGGCGAACGGTGGCGCGCCGGTTACGCTGCTCAACTGCGATAACCTGCGCCACAACGGCGAACGTTTTCGTCACGGCTTCCTGGCATTTCTTGCGGCTAAAGGTGACAGCGCCTTAGCGAATTGGGTGCGCGAAAATACCACCTCGCCCAATACCATGGTGGATCGCATTACGCCGCGCCCGACGCCGGATGTGGCTGAGCGCGTCAAGGCCGCCACCGGTAAGGACGATGGCGCATCAGTGATGGCCGAATCCTTTATTCAATGGGTGATTGAAGATGACTTCATTGCCGGTCGCCCGGCGCTGGAGAAGGTTGGCGTTGAGCTGGTGGAATCGGTATTGCCGTGGGAAGAGGCGAAAATCCGTATCCTCAACGCCACGCATGCGGCGATTGCCTGGGCAGGCACGCTGATTGGCCTCAATTACATCGATGACAGCACGCGTCAGCCAACGATTTATCAGTTGGCGTATGACTACGTGACGCAGGATGTGATGCCATCGCTGTCGCCAAGCCCGCTGAATTTGGCTGAGTACCGCGATGTGGTTCTGGCGCGCTTCAGTAATCCCTATATCAAAGACACCAACCAGCGTGTAGGTGCGGATGGTTTGTCGAAAATCCCCGGCATGGTGACGCCAACACTGCGCGAATGCTATCAGCGCGGTGCAGAACCAGCGGCCACCGCCATGCTGCCTGCGCTGTTCTTCCTGTTCCTGCAGCGCTGGGCCAGTGATGATTTGCCTTACACCTATCAGGATGGCGTGCTGCAAGCCGATGCGCTGCGCCAGCAGTTTAGCCGCTCCGATGCTCTGAACGCTTTCCTCAGCGATAGCGCGCTGTTTGGCGAGCTGGCACAGGAGAAGGCATTTCATGCGCTGGTGACGCGCAGCGTGGCGGATCTGCAGCTGTGGCTGAAACAGCCAGAACGCGCGCTGGCCGCAGTGTAAGGAGCGCAGCATGTATCTGGGAATTGATATTGGTACTTCGGAGCTCAAAGCGCTGATCATCAATGCGCAGGGCGAGATCATCGCCTCGAATCACGTCACGCTCCACGTGCAGCGCCCGCATGCGCACTGGGCGGAGCAGGATCCGGAACGCTGGTGGCAAGCGTGTGGTGAAGTGCTTGCTGGATTACGCCAGCAGGCTGCACAGGCGTGGAGCGAGATTCGCGCCATTGGCTTGTCGGGACAAATGCACGGCGCGGTGCTGCTGGATGCGCAGGGCAAGGTGCTGCGCCCGTGCATTCTGTGGAATGACACGCGCAGCGCGCCGCAGTGTGAAGCGTTGAGCAGGCAACATCCAGAGATGATGCAAGTTAGCGGCAATATGATCATGCCTGGCTTCACCGCACCCAAACTGCGCTGGGTGGCAGAACATGAGCCAGAGATTTTTCGTCGCATCGACAAAGTGCTGCTGCCGAAAGATTATCTGCGCTGGCGTTTGACTGGACGCTTTGTCAGTGAACCTTCAGATGCGGCGGGCACGCTGTGGCTTGACGTAGCAAAGCGCGACTGGTCTGATGAATTGCTGGCTATCACTGGACTAACGCGCGCCAACATGCCGGAGCTTGTGGAAGGCAGCGTCGTCAGCGCCACATTAAAAGCCGATCTGGCAAGTGAATGGGGTTTATCGGCCGCAGTCTGCGTGGCGGGCGGCGCGGGCGACAATGCTGCTTCGGCAGTCGGCGTTGGCGCGGTCAATCCGGGCGATGCCTTTATCTCGCTGGGAACCTCCGGCGTGATCTTTGTGGTCAACGATCGCTTACTGGCCGATCCGCAATCGGGCGTGCACGCTTTCTGCCACGCCTTGCCCGAACGCTGGCACCAGATGAGCGTGATGCTCAGTGCCGCCAGCTGCCTGCGCTGGCTGTGTAATTTGCTCTCCGTTACCGAAAGCCAACTGATGGAAGAGATGGCACAGCTCAGCGAAGAGCAGCGGCGGCATGCGCCGGTTTTCCTGCCCTATCTTTCCGGTGAACGCACACCGCACAACGATCCTGACGCCTCCGGTTCCTTCTTCAATCTGCGCCATGAAACGCCACGCGCGCTGCTCGGCTACGCGGTGATTGAAGGCGTGGCTTTTGGTCTGGCCGACGGTTTCGCGGTGCTCGGCGATGCGCAGCGCCAGATTCAGCAGTGCAGCCTGACCGGCGGCGGGGCGCGAAGCACGCTGTGGGCGCAGTTGATCGCCGATGTGCTGCAACTACCGATCGTCACGCATCCCGCCAGCGCGTCCGGCGCTTTAGGGGCTGCGCGTCTGGCGTGGCTGGCGGATGGTGGTGTGGAGAGCGAAGTTTGCCTTAAACCGCCGGTGCAGGCGCGTTATCAGCCAGATGCTGCGCGCGGCAAGGTGCTGCAGCAGCGATTGCAGCTGTTCCGCACGCTCTATGCCCAACAACAGCAGGCGCGAGCATTGCTACCTGAATAATTCCAGACAGAGGATGAATGAGATGCAATCGAATGATTACTGGTTTGGCTTACCGAAAAAGATGTTCTGGGGCTTCCTCGCCATTGCTATTTTTATGGCGGGTGACGGCTTTGAAATGGCGTTTCTATCGCGCCATATCACCGATATGGGCTTCACGCCGGCGCAGTCAGCGGTGGTGTTTACCTTCTACGGACTGGCGGCGGCATTGGCAGCCTGGGCATCGGGCGTGGTGGCGGAACTGATTACGCCTCAGCGTGCCATGATGATTGGTTTCGTGCTGTGGATCGTGATGCACACGCTGTTTATGTCGTTGGGTCTTGGCATGCGCAACTATCCGCTGATGGTGCTGTTCTACGGCATTCGCGGTCTGGCGTATCCGCTATTCATTTACTCATTCATGATGATGCTGGTACAGGTGCTGCCGCGTGAAAAACTGGCGGCCGCCACCGGTTGGTTCTGGGCGATGTATTCCGTCGGCATCGGTGTGGTTGGCAGCTATTTGCCGAGTCTGACCATCCCGATGCTGGGCGAAACCGGTACGCTGTGGCTGGCGATCATTTGGGTTGCCTGCGGTGGCGTGCTGGCTTACTTCAGCTTGCGTCATGTGCCGGTTGACCGTTCACGCGTCAATTTGCCGATGCGCGACAAAATGACCGAAATGTCGCGCGCGGTAACCATTCTGTTTACCAACCAGCACGTGTTTTATGCTTGCCTGATTCGCATCATTAACACGCTGTCGTTGTTTGGTTTCGCCATTATCATGCCGCTGCTGTTCGTTGATCGCCTTGGTTTTACCATTTCCGAGTGGCTGCAAATCTGGGCGGTATTCTTCTTCGTCACCATTTTTACTAACATCTTCTGGGGCATTACCGGCGAGAAACTGGGTTGGATCCGTCAGGTGCGCTGGTTTGGCTGCCTTGGTATGGCCATCTCCAGTCTGGCGTTTTACTACCTGCCGCTGTATGCCGGGCATAACTTCTGGGTGGCGTTGATTCCGGCGGTGATGTTAGGGATTTTTGTTGCCGCCTTTGTACCGATGACCGCAGTGTTTCCAACGCTCGAGCCGCATCATAAAGGTGCTGCGGTATCCATTTACAATCTGTCGGCTGGACTGAGTAACTTTGTTGCGCCTGCGATCGCTTCGGTGATGTTGCCGTTTTTCGATATCGTTGGCGTGGTGTGGGCGTATACCGCGCTGTATGTATTTGCTGGTGTACTGACCTTTATTATTCGTGTGCCGCAGCCGGGACATACGCATGAACCGGCTGCGTTGAAATCACGTGTTGTGCAGCAGCGGAGTTAGTTTAACCAGGTCGCCATTAATGGCGACCCTACACGACATCCCGCAAGGCTTCCTCTAAGTCGTACCAGCGAAAACCAAAGCCTGACTCTTCTAAGCGCTTCGGCAGCACATGTTGTCCGCCGAGCACCAGCACCGCCGATTCGCCCATCATCAGCTTGATGGCGCTGGCTGGCGTGCGCATAAAGGCCGGACGATGCATTACATGGCCGAGCGTGGCGGCGAACTGCTCATTGCGCACCGCATAGGGCGCAACCATGTTGAAGGGGCCGCGCAGTTCAGCATGGTCGATCAACCACAGCATCGCGTTAACTAAATCGTCGATGTGAATCCACGGCAGATACTGTTTGCCGCTGCCAATTGGGCCGCCGACGCCAAGCTTAAACGGCAGTTTCATCTTCGATAACGCGCCACCTTCTTTCGCCAGCACCACGCCAGTTCGCATTAGGCAGACGCGGGTGCGATCGCTCTGTGCAGTCAGCGCCAGTTGCTCCCAACGGGCGCACAGCGCATGGGTAAACTCGTCGTGCCCCGGATCCTCTTCGGTCAGCACCAAATCGCCGGTATCGCCATAAAAGCCGGTAGCCGAGCCGGAAATCAAAAATTGTGGGGGATTGCTGCTGGCATGAATCAGCGACACCAGTTGCTCGGTAATCTGCCAGCGGCTTTCGCATAGCCGCTGCTTCTGCTGTTCGGTCCAGCGTTTATCGGCGATCGGTTCGCCCGCGAGATTGATAACACCATCAATGCCATTTAAATCAGTTTGCTGATGGATGCCGGACCACAGCGCGACGCTGGCGTCGAGTTTCTCGCGTGCGGCGGCGACATCGCGCGTCACAACGCTCACCTGATGGCCAAGCTGCAACAAACGCGGAATCAGGTTGCGGCCAATCAGGCCGGTGCCGCCGGTGATCAGTAAATGCATGTTGAGCCTCCTTGTCATTTTTTATCTGCTCAGATTGAGCATAGAAGAGAAGCGTGCGCGCGGCGTGACTCTGCTTACGCTTATGAAGAAAAAGGAAAAGTCAGCGCTGGTCTTAGCAGCTAAAGATCCGACCAGCGCACCATTGCCTTAACAAATAAAAATCGGTAAACATGATGCACACCTGACGCTTTTCTGAGGCAGCCAATGAATTATCCAACCATTACTTTGTGGTCAGATTCTTGCTTTTTCAGCCCTTACGCCATGTCGGTTTATGTTGCGCTCACCGAGAAGGGCATTCCCTTCACCCTTAAGCGCGTCGATTTATCGCAGAATGCGCAGTGGGATGAGGAATACCGCGCGCTGTCGCTGACCTGCCGTGTGCCGACGCTGCAAATCGATGATGTGCTGCTGACGGAATCTTCAGCGATTGCTGAGTACTTGGAAGAGCGTTTTCCGGCGCCAGAGTTCGAGCGGCTCTATCCGCGCGATCGTGAGAAACGGGCGCATGCGCGCGAAGTGCAGGCATGGCTGCGCAGCGACTTAATGGCGCTGCGCTCAGAGCGCCCCACCGAAGTGCTGTTCGCCGGCGAACGCTTTGCGCCGCTTACGCCGGCAGGTGAGCAAGCTGCCAACAAACTCATTGCTGCGGTGCAGCGCCTTTTGCCTGATGGACAGCAAAATCTGTTTGGCGAATGGTCGATTGCGGATACCGATTTAGCCGTGATGATTAATCGCCTGGCGCTGCACGGCGATGCGCTGCCGGTGAAGCTGCAACACTATGCGGAGTTCCAGTGGCAGCGTGCTTCGGTGCAACTCTGGTTAGCGGAATCGGGTAAAACACGCTGAGCACGATGCGCCTTGCGATGGCGAAAAGAACGCTTTACCTTACCGCTCATTCTAATAAAGCATGGCAAACAGGCGCGTGCTGGGCACGCCGAAAACAGAAAAGGGTTACGGATGGTGGATCAAACGGCAGGTGACGGTATCGAGTGGGTTGATATCGTTAACGAAGAGAACGAAGTCATTGCGCAGGCCAGCCGTGCGCAGATGCGTGCGCAGTGTCTGCGTCATCGCGCTACTTATATTGTGGTGCACGATGGTATGGGCAAAATTCTGGTGCAGCGTCGTACTGAAATCAAAGACTTCATGCCGGGTATGCTGGACGCCACTGCCGGTGGCGTGGTGCAGAGCGGAGAAGACCTGCTGGAATCGGCGCGTCGTGAAGCGGAAGAGGAATTGGGTATCGCGGCCGTTCCATTCGCCGAACACGGCCAGTTCTATTTTGAAGATCAGCATTGCCGCGTATGGGGCGGGCTGTTCAGCTGCGTTTCCCATGGCCCGTTTGCCATGCAGGAAGAGGAAGTGGATGAGATCTTCTGGATGACGCCGGAAGAGATCACCGCACGCTGTGATGAGTTCACCGATGATTCGCTTAAGGCGTTGTCACTGTGGCTGAGCCGTAACAGCGACGCTGCTCGTCGTAAGCAGAGCAGCGAAGCATAATCTTACCGTAGGGTCGTCATTTATGGCGACCTGATCACCTACGTTTCTTAATGTTCCCGCAGAATACCCGTCAACAGCGTCAAAGCATCCTCGAACTGCGCATCGGGAATAGTCAGCGGATAGAGGAAGCGGATCACGTTGCCGTACACGCCACAGGTTAGCAGAATCAAACCTTTTTCCAGCGCCTGCTGCTGAATAGCTTTGGCAATCTCCGCCGACGGCTTGCCCGCCGCATCATTGAATTCCGCCGCCATCATTGAGCCATAACCACGAATTTCCGCCAGCGCTTTACAATCTGCTCGCTGCAACGTCTGTTTTAATCGGCTGCCAAGCTGGTTGGCGCGGCTGCACAGCGCCTCTTCTTCGATAATGTCTAACACCGCCAGCGCCGCCGCAATCGCCGGTGGACTGCCAGCATAGGTTCCGCCCAGGCCGCCGGGTTCTGGCGCATCCATGACTTCTGCGCGTCCCGATACCGCCGAGAGCGGGAAACCGCCAGCCAGACTTTTCGCCATGGTGATGATATCAGGCTGCACGGCGTAATAGTCGCTGGCGAACAGCTTGCCAGTGCGCGCAAAACCGCTCTGGATCTCATCGGCGATCAGCAGTATGCCGTGGCGATCGCACAACTCCCGTAGCGCAACGACAAACTCTGGCGGCGCACTGTAGAAACCGCCTTCGCCCTGAACCGGTTCAAAGATAATGGCCGCCACCTGCTGCGGACTGATATCGCTGCGGAAAATCGCTCCCAGGCTGTCGAGCGCATCACTAACGGTGACGTTGTGCAGCGCGTTGGGATAGCGCGCGTGAAAGACCGGGCTGGCGAAGGGGCCGAAGCCGGTTTTATACGGCACCACTTTACCGGTTAGCGACATTGTCATATTGGTACGACCGTGAAACGCACCGGTGAAAGCGATGATGCCGGGACGACCGGTGGCCGCACGCGCAATTTTCACCGCGTTTTCGACCGCTTCTGCACCGGTCGAGAAAAAGGTGGTTTTCACCGCGCCGTTAATCGGTACTAACGCATTAAGCCGCTCAGCCAGGTGAATGTAGTTCTCATAAGGGATGATTTGAAATGCGGTGTGGGTAAAACATTCAAGCTGCTGCTGTACCGCCGCCATCACTTTCGGGTGACGATGTCCGGTGTTAAGCACCGCGATGCCTGCGGCAAAATCGGTGTATTCGCGGCCATGCTGATCCCACACCGTGGCGTTTTCGGCTTTCACCGCATAGAAATCACACATCACACCTACGCCACGCGGCGTGGCTTGTAAACGACGGCTGTGCACATCACTGTTGCTCATTATTCACCTCGCAATTAGCGGCAGACTTCAATCAGTGTTAGCGCAGCGCAGGGTTTATGCCAGTGAAGTGCGGGGCAAAAAAAAGCACGCACCGAAGTGCATGCTTTTTTGCCGGGCCGGGAAGGGACTAGCCTTCGGCCTGCTGGGACTGAATCGCCGTCAATGCGATGGTGTAGACGATGTCATCCACCAGGGCGCCGCGTGACAGGTCGTTCACCGGCTTACGCATGCCTTGCAGCATCGGCCCGATGGAGATCAGGTCAGCAGAACGCTGTACCGCTTTGTAAGTGGTGTTACCGGTGTTCAGATCCGGGAAGATGAACACGGTAGCGCGACCGGCAACCGCAGAGTTTGGCGCTTTGGATTTGGCGACGTCTTCCATAATCGCGGCGTCGTACTGCAGCGGACCATCGATAACCAGATCCGGGCGTTTTTCCTGCGCGATGCGCGTGGCTTCACGCACTTTCTCAACGTCGCTACCGGCACCGGAGTTACCGGTGGAGTAGGAGATCATTGCGACGCGTGGATCGATACCGAAGGCTTTGGCTGAATCGGCAGACTGAATCGCAATTTCTGCCAGCTGTTCTGGATTGGGATCCGGGTTGATGGCGCAGTCGCCATACACCAGAACCTGCTCCGGCAGCAGCATGAAGAACACCGACGACACCAGCGAGCTGTTTGGCGCGGTTTTGATCAGCTGCAGCGGTGGACGAATGGTGTTCGCCGTGGTGTGAACCGCGCCGGATACCAGACCGTCAACTTCGCCGCTCTCCAGCATCATGGTGCCGAGCACCACGTTGTCTTCCAGCTGCTCCTGCGCCACCACTTCGGTCATGCCTTTGCTCTTACGCAGCTCAACCAGACGCGGCACATAGTTTTCGCGCACCACTTCTGGATCGACAATCACGATGCCTTTGCCGAGTTCAACACCCTGCGCCGCCGCAACACGCTGAATCTCTTCCGGGTTGCCGAGCAGCACACAGGTGGCGATGCCGCGTTCGGCGCAAATCGCTGCGGCTTTGACGGTACGTGGCTCGTCGCCTTCTGGCAGCACGATGCGTTTGCCGGCTTTGCGCGCCAGCTCGGTGAGTTGGTAACGGAATGCCGGTGGAGACAGGCGACGGCTGCGTTCTGAGGTCGCGGTCAGTGATTCCACCCAATCCTCGTTGATGAAGCTGGCCACGTACTCCTGCACTTTTTCGATGCGCTGCGTATCGTCAGTCGGCACTTCCAGGTTGAAGCTCTGCAGGCTGAGCGACGTCTGCCAGGTGTTGGTTTTCACCATAAAGACCGGCAGGCCGGTCTGGAACGCACGTTCGCACAGGCGTGCGATTGGCGCTTCAATCTGATATCCACCGGTCAACAGCACTGCACCGATTTCAACGCCATTCATCGCGGCTAAACAGGCGGCAACCAGCACATCAGGACGATCGGCGGAAGTCACCAGCAGTGAACCCGGACGGAAGTGCTCCAGCATGTGCGGAATGCTACGCGCACAGAAGGTCACGGATTTCACACGGCGCGTCTGGATTTCACCTTCGTTGATGATATCGGCGTTCAGGTGACGGCACATATCGATGGCGCGGGTAGCAATCAGATCAAAGCTCCACGGCACACAACCCAATACCGGCAGCGGGCTGTTCGCAAACAGCTGCTTAGGATCGATGTTGGCGATGCTGGCTTTAGTGGAGTCATCGAAAATCTCTGACAGATCCGGGCGCGTACGGCCTTGCTCATCCACCGGCGCATTGAGTTTGTTGATGATCACGCCAGTGATGTTTTTGTTCTTGCTGCCGCCAAAGCTGCTTTGCGTCAGTTCGATACGCTCTTTCAGTTGCGCCGGAGAATCGTTGCCCAGCGACATCACGAAGACGATTTCTGCGTTCAGGGTTTTGGCGATCTCATAGTTCAGCGCAGAGGCGAACTGATGTTTACGCGTTGGTACCAGACCTTCAACCAGCACCACTTCCGCGTCTTTGGCGTTCGCGTGGTAGTTGGCAATGATCTCTTCCATCAGCACGTCTTGCTGGTTAGAACCGAGCAGCGACTCAACGCGTGACATCTGCAGCGGTTCAGCGGCAGGAATCGCGGAGCTTTTACGGATAATGCTGGTGGTTTGGTCTGGAGCATCGCCGCCCGCACGTGGCTGGGCAATCGGCTTGAATACGCTCAGGCGCACGCCTTTGCGCTCCATGGCACGGATCACGCCGAGGCTGACGCTGGTCAGACCGACGCTGGTGCCGGTAGGAATGAGCATAATTGTACGTGACACGATAGAAACCTCTCAGGTGTTGCAGACTGTCTAAAACAACTCCGTCAGCCTAAGCTGACGGAGAGAAGTGTGTTTAAGCGGTGAGACGTGCGGCGTCTTGAGCAATCACCAACTCTTCGTTGGTTGGGATCACCACGGCCGGACGCGTGCCTTCTTTGTTGATGAAGCCAGATTTCCCGAAGCGTGCCGCCAGATTGCGCTCGTGATCAACTTCGAAGCCGAGCAGACCCAGTTTTTGCAGCGCCAGCTCGCGCACCATCGCGGCGTTTTCACCGATACCGCCGGTGAAGACCACGGCGTCCAGACGGCCTTCCATCAGCGCGGTGTAGCTGCCGATGTACTTCGCCAGACGGTGGCAGAACACATCCATCGCACGCTTGGCATCTTCTTTGGTGGCGTAGTTGTCTTCCACATAGCGGCAGTCGCTGGTGACTTCGGTCAAACCTAACAGGCCAGACTCTTTGGTCAGCAGCTTGTTGATGGAATCAACGCTCATGCCCAGGGAATCATGCAGGAAGAAGATAATGGCCGGATCAATGTCACCGCTGCGGGTGCCCATCACCAAACCTTCCAGCGGCGTCAGGCCCATTGAGGTATCAACACACTGGCCGTTGCGAATAGCAGAAACAGAACCGCCATTGCCGAGGTGGCAAGTGATGATGTTCAGTTCGCTAACCGGTTTGTTCAGCATTTTCGCGGCTTCCTGCGTCACATAGTAGTGGCTGGTGCCGTGTGCGCCGTAGCGACGAACGCCGTGCTCTTTGTACAATTTGTACGGCAGAGCATAGAGATAGGACTCTTCCGGCATTGTCTGATGGAATGCGGTGTCAAAAACCGCCACATTTTTATCGGAAAGATGCGGGAAGTTTTTCAGTGCTTCATCTATACCGATCAGATGCGCAGGATTGTGCAGTGGCGCAAATGAAGAGGCGTCTTTAATGCCTTGAATAACGGATTCGTCGATGACTACCGATTTGGTCAGCTGCTCGCCGCCGTGAACAATACGATGGCCGATTGCAGCGATTTGTGCCGAAAGCTCTGGTTTTTGTGCCAGAATAGTTTTAACCATAAAGTTCAGTGCTTCGCTGTGTGCCGCACCCGCGCCAAGCTGAGCTTCTTGTTTGCTGCCGTCCAGTTTCCACTTAATGCGTGCTTCCGGTAAGTGGAAGCATTCAGCCAGACCGGACAAGTATTCGTCGCCGGTAACAGGGTTAAGGATGGCAAACTTAAGTGAAGAACTGCCGCAGTTCAGAACCAGAACTAACTTCGTCGACATGGAAGTACCTATTTTGTTAAATAGTGGCTAAAAAAAACGCAATCAGACTAACAGCGTAGCCCATGAAAGCTGGTAGGTTAATGATAAACATCATGTGCTAGTCAAAATTTCACTGACATGCAAAAAATTTTGGTGATTTTACGCTTATTTTTGATAAGCACTTAGCGAAACATGGCTCTGGCCGCTCTATTATTGAGCTAAAGCTTCCGGTAATGTTACTGAAACGGCGTCAGAATACTCACAGTCACCCGCAAAGACAAAAACTTTTGAAGGATGTCACGTAAAGTTGTGTAGTTATCGGTTTATTTTAAATATTGCAGATTTAGTTGAGGTCTATCATGGCGAATGAGACAGACAATCCCGGCTGGTTCGGCTTGTTCCAGCGCGGACAGCGATACATGAAGACCTGGCCTGCAGACAAGCGCCTGGCGCCGGTGTTTCCTGAAAATCGCGTGGTCAATGCAACCCGCTTTGCCATTCGTTTTATGCCGCCGCTGGCGATTTTCACGCTGACGTGGCAAATCGCGATGGGTGGACAACTCGGTCCAGCAATTGCCACCGCGCTGTTTGCCTGCAGCCTGCCGATGCAAGGATTATGGTGGTTGGGGAAACGTTCTGTGACGCCGTTGCCGCCGACGTTGCTGCAGTGGTTTCATGAAGTGCGCACCAAGCTGGAAGAAGCGGGGCAGGCAATTGCACCGGTTGATGGTAAGCCGACATATCAGTCGCTCGCCGATGTGTTGAAACGGGCCTTCAAACAGCTCGATCGCACTTTCCTCGACGATCTTTGATCTGCTGACGCCTTTATCTTTTAGAGAATTTGAGCCAAATCCCGGTTCAAATCAAAGAAAAGTGGTGCGGACATACACGCATCACTCTCCTTGTGTAATCATTTCTTCATTGTTTAAATCTTAAGCGGCCGTCTGGCCCGGGAGCAAACCATGGAAATGACCCACGCCCAACGATTGATCCTCTCCAATCAATACAAAATGATGGCCATGCTGGAGCCTGATAACGCTGAGCGTTATCGTCGTTATCAGACCATTATTGAACGCGGCTATGGCTTGCAGTTACGTGAACTCGATAAAGAGTTCGGCGAGCTAACTGAAGCGACCTGTCGCCTGCTGATCGATATTATGGAAATGCACCATGCGCTGCATGTTTCCTGGTCGAATCTCAAAGATGGCAGCGCGATTGACGAGCGCCGCCTGGCTTTTCTTGGTTTTGATGCGGCTACCGAAGCGCGCTATCTCGGCTACGTGCGCTTTATGGTGAATGTTGAAGGGCGCTATACCCACTTTGATTCCGGCACCCACGGCTTCAATGCTCAAACGCCGATGTGGGAAAAATACCAACGCATGCTAACGGTGTGGCACACTTGCCCGCGTCAATATCATCTCAGCGCGAATGAGATCGCGCAGATTATCAATGCCTGAATTAGGAGCGACGCGTGAAGTACAGGGGTTTTCTGTTTGATTTAGACGGTACGCTGGTGGATTCATTGCCTGCAGTGATTCGCGCATGGTCACTGTGGGGTGAGCGCCATGGTTTGTCGGCGGAAGAGGTCCTGAGCTATATACACGGGAAGCCCGCCATCAATTCGTTGCGCCATTTCATGGCAGGGCAATCTGAAGAGGCGATTCAGGCGGAATTTCTCTGGCTTGAACGTCTTGAAGCGGAAGACACGCAAGGCGTGCAGGCGATTCCGGGTGCATTAGCGTTACTGTCAACGTTGAACGAGTTGCAGATTCCGTGGGCGATTGTGACCTCGGGTTCGATTCCTGTCGCCCACGCGCGCCATAAAGCCGCAAATCTACCGATGCCAAAAGTGTTTATTACCGCTGAGAACATCAAGCACGGTAAGCCCAATCCCGAGCCTTATTTGCTGGGTGCTGAACGTTTGGGGCTTTCAGCGACGCAGTGTGTAGTGGTTGAGGATGCGCCGGCGGGCATTATTTCAGGTTTGGATGCGGGTAGTGCGGTGATCGCCATGAATGCACCAGCCGATGCACCGCGCCTCAATGAAGTAAGCTTCCGCGTCGCAACGCTTGAACCGGTTAATGTCATCAAAGAAGACAGCGGCGAGTTTACACTTTCAATCACCGCATAAAAAAACGGGCCGATGCGGCCCGTTTTTTTACAGCGGCGTATCTTGTGATATTTCATCCAGCGACAGGCTAAAGCTGGGAATAAAGACCTCAACAAAATAATCCATTTCCGGTGAACGCCGTTGGGTGAGGGTTTTTTCCAGGCGTGCTTTGGCCAGCAGAAACTCGTTATTACCTGCCGATAATTCTTCCAGACACTTCACGTAGGCGCAAAGTGCATCCGCCTGCTTCACCACGGATTGCTCACTTTCGGTATGCAAATGTTCATCAATCAGCGGGCGATAAGCGTCCTGCAGTTCAGGCGGCAGCATATCAATGAGCTTTTGCTGCGCTATCTTTTCGATCTTTTTGTATTCGTGGGCAATCTGCGCGTTGTAGTACTTCACCGGCGTCGGTAAATCCCCGGTCAGCACTTCGCTGGCATCGTGATAGAGCGCCAGCATGGCAATGCGCTCGGCATTGAGATTGCCGTTAAACTTTTTGTTTTTGATGATGGCGAGCGCATGAGCAACCATCGCCACCTGCAAGCTATGCTCGGAGACGTTTTCAGTGCGCACATTGCGCATCAATGGCCAGCGGTTGATTAGTTTGAGGCGGGAAAGGTGGGCGAAAAAATGGCTACGAGTCATGGACGGTTCCTGTGCGCACGGCGGGGAAGATATCTTTTCCCCGAAATGCGAACAGTATACGCGTCACAATTTACTGGCGATACCCTTGTAAGAAACGACCGAACTTGCTGACGGCCATTTCCAAATCGTCCACGCGCGGCAGCGTAACAATGCGCACGTGATCCGGCCACGGCCAGTTGAACGCGGTGCCCTGAACCAACAGCACTTTCTCTTGCAACAGGAAATCCAGCACCATCTTCTGATCATCAAAGATGTTGAATTTCCTGGCATCAATACGCGGGAACATGTACAGCGCACCTTGCGGCTTCACACAGCTGACGCCTGGAATATCATTAATTAATTCCCACGCACGCTGACGCTGTTCATACAAACGGCCGCCGGGCGCGATGAATTCACTAATACTTTGATAGCCACCCAGCGCGGTTTGAATCGCATGTTGTGCCGGAACGTTGGCACACAGGCGCATCGACGCCAGCATTTCCAGCCCTTCAATATAACCTTTTGCGTGTTTCTTCGGACCGTTCAAAACCATCCAGCCCTGACGGAAGCCCGCCACGCGATAGGTTTTCGATAAGCCGTTAAAGGTCACGGTCAGCAGATCAGGGGCCAGCGCAGCAATTGAATGATGTTGTGCTTCGTCGTAGAGAATCTTGTCGTAGATTTCATCGGCGAAAATAATCAGATTGTGCTGGCGCGCAATTTCAACAATCTCCAGCAACAACTCTTTGCTGTAAACCGCGCCGGTCGGGTTATTCGGATTAATGATGACAATGCCACGGGTGCGCGGGGTGATCTTGCTACGGATATCATCCAGATCAGGGAACCAACCTGCTGATTCATCACACAGATAATGCACCGCTTTGCCACTCGACAGCGAAACGGCGGCGGTCCACAGCGGATAATCCGGTGCAGGTACCAGCATTTCATCGCCGCTGTTGAGCAATGCCTGCATCGCTTGCACAATCAGTTCAGATACGCCGTTACCAATATAGATGTCTTCAACGGTGACATCGCGCATGTCACGCGCCTGGTAATGCTGCATGATCGCCTTACGCGCCGAATACAGCCCTTTAGAGTCGCAATAACCCTGCGAGCTCGGCAGATTGCGAATGACATCGACCAGGATTTCATCAGGTGCTTCAAAACCAAATGGGGCAGGGTTGCCGATATTCAGCTTGAGAACTTTGTTGCCTTCTTCTTCAAGACGTTTAGCTTCTTTCAGTACCGGACCACGGATGTCATAACAGACATTTTCCAGCTTGCCGGATTTATCAATTTGAAAATTCATCGTTACCGCCTTTATGGGCAGAGTCCTTTAACCTGCCACCAAAAATCAAACTCGCCCAATTTACTCTTCTCACCCCAACAAAAGAAGGGCACCGCTGGGTTTTGGCGCGTTTGCCATTCTTTCCCGCTTCGCATGGCGTAAAAGTCATTGAAAATCAATTAATCTGGTTTATTAGTCCACAAATGTGAAGAATGATAAGATTAAACACTGGTAAGCTGTGCCTGACGTGTAAATGCCTTCTTCCATTCGCATCCGGGACTATTCAGAAATTTTTCAGTCACAATTGGCTTAAAAAAATATTAGCGACCAGACGAAATAGTTAAAGGATTCTTGTTAGATGGCGAAAAAGTGTCTGGTAAGGATTAAGTTCTGGCTGGCGTCTTAAAATGAAGTGCATTCTTATTCACTTAACAAGGGCGAGATTAAGCGTCAGTAACGGACCTAATATCGTGTAAAACAGTCTTAAAATAGCATTTACACTGTCACTTTAACGCTGATGCTCAAGATTCAGAACCAGGAGGGCTTAAAAAAAGAGCAGCGTTATGGCAGGATCTGTGCGGAAAGGCTTTTGGTCAAAAATTGCGATGTTTTGAACAAAAACATTTCCATTTATAACGTAAAAATGATTAAGTATAATTTATTATTTGATGCACTTTATCGCTTCGCATCTACATAACATGATGTTATTTCTTTTTAGCCCGCAGGGACTTTACGCGGGATACATAGACAACTACGCAGCTTCCAGCACCTGTACGACATACGTTTTCGGCCCAGAAGTTCTGCTGTCTATAATGACGACGCTGCTCTGTTCTCAGAGTGGTGCGATCGTCGGCATCCGCCTGACAAAATTTTTTCATGGCAGCTCCACACAGGGCTGTCATTAAGCACCATTGCCTCTTATCTCTTTGATAAGTCGGGTAATACACCAGGGTAGTAGTTTTAAAAAATCTTATAAGTGAAGAAAAAACATGACTAATGCAAATCGTCCGATACTGAATCTCGACCTCGATCTGCTGCGTACATTTGTTGCCGTTGCCGATCTGAACACTTTTGCAGCAGCCGCTGCCGCCGTGTGCAGAACGCAGTCAGCAGTGAGTCAGCAGATGCAACGTCTGGAACAATTGGTAGGTAAAGAGCTGTTTGCCAGACATGGACGTAATAAATTGCTGACGGAGCATGGCATTCAACTGCTGGGTTACGCCAGGAAAATCCTTCGTTTTAATGACGAAGCTTGCACCTCTTTAATGTACAGCAACATCCAGGGCGTTCTGACCATTGGCGCTTCAGATGATACCTCAGATACCATTCTGCCGTTCCTGCTTAACCGCGTAACGTCGGTCTATCCGAAGCTGGCCATTGATGTGCGTGTTAAGCGCAACCCGTTCATGATGGAAATGCTTAACCAAGGTGAAGTCGATCTGGTTGTGACGACGTCCAGCCCAGGAAACTTTACTCATCAGGTACTGCGTACTTCGCCAACGTTGTGGTACTGCGCGGCAGATTATATCTTCCAGCGCGGGGAAGCCATTCCTTTGGTCCTGCTGGATGAGCCAAGCCCGTATCGCGATATGGCGATTGATCACCTCAACGAGGCTGGCATTCCGTGGCGCATCTCGTATGTTGCTTCTACGTTGGCTGCCGTTCGTGCGGCAGTTAAAGCTGGCTTGGGTGTAACAGCACGTCCAGTCGAGATGATGAGCCCAGAATTGCGAGTGATGGGCGCGGCAGAAGGTTTGCCAGTGCTACCGGATACTCAATATCTGCTGTGCCGCAATCCAGACAGCGATAACGAACTGGCGCTGGCCATCTTCAATGCCATGCAGTCTACCAATGATCCTTACAATCTGAGCGCTAATCCAGACGGTACTTTGCTGCTGGATGACGAAGAGTAAGGGCTACAGTTGCTGGTAATTCCTCGCATATGGAATACCGGTTAATTGTTAAAACGTATAAAAACGAGTCTTAGCGAGGTAATTACCCGCTAAGGCTTTTTTTTATGCCATTAAACTTGTCATTTTAGATGTAATTCCCTCGACTTTATTTCGATCTCATTCTTAAATATGAAACACGTTCCATTTTTATCCAACTTGGAATGGTTTTATCAATTCGTGCCAACTTTTCCGGAGCACTTGCCCGTCCTCTTCGCTGTTTTTTGCAGCATAAAACCCAGTTATGTGCTTTAGATCAAAAAAATACCCCTGATAAGGGGGGGGAATCTCGGGCGAGACCTGTCAAAATATGATTGTTAAATGCACGATCCACGCATGTGAATACCCGCTACACTAAAATTAACCTCACAAACTGAAGCGATTTAGCTGGCGCTTCGAAGGTTGAATGTTAATAATATGATGCAGCTGTAAAATAATGTTTGGATACTTTTGTCAAAGTTGACAAAAGGTTATAGAAAGGAGTAAAAACCCCTATAAAATTGCTGCTTTATTGCTAATGACAGCAAAATTTATAAGGTTTTTTATCCTTCCCTTGAATCGATGTGGTGTGTTTGCTGCAACAGAGCAGGATGCCATCACCACTTTTGATGAGTAAGCAAAGAGTATGTCGACAACTACAGAAGTGATCGCTCATCACTGGGCATTTATTGTTTTTATCGTTATCGCATTCGGCCTGTGTGCCTTTATGTTGACCGGTGGCTGGTTATTAGGCGGTCGTGCGCGTGCGCGACACAAGGACACTCCGTTCGAATCGGGTATTGAGTCGGTCGGTGACACTCATATTCGCCTCTCTGCAAAATTCTATCTGGTTGCGATGTTCTTCGTCATATTCGACGTCGAAGCCCTCTATTTATACGCATGGTCGACGTCCATTCGCGAAAGCGGTTGGGTCGGCTTTGTCGAAGCCGCAATTTTCATTTTGGTGCTCTTGGCAGGCCTGGTTTATCTGGTGCGCATCGGTGCGCTGGATTGGGCTCCTGCGCGTCGTCGCGTAGTGGTCAAATCTGTCCCGGTCAGTCACAGCCACACCAACCCTCATAAGCAGTAAAAGCGAGGCAATAAGATGGACTACACGCTGACACGCGTAGACCCGAACGGGGGTGGCGATAACGATCGTTATCCTCTGCAGAAACAGGAAACGGTTAACGATCCGCTGGAACAACACGTTCACCGCAGCGTCTACATGGGCAAGCTCGAGCATGCCCTGCATGACATGGTGAACTGGGGTCGTAAAAACTCTCTCTGGCCGTATAACTTCGGCCTTTCCTGTTGCTACGTGGAAATGACCACCTCCTTCACCGCGGTGCACGACGTGGCACGTTTTGGTGCCGAAGTAATGCGCGCCTCGCCACGTCAGGCTGACTTCATGGTGATCGCCGGTACGCCATTTACCAAAATGGCGCCGGTTATTCAGCGTTTATATGACCAAATGCTGGAGCCGAAATGGGTGATTTCCATGGGCGCTTGCGCTAACTCGGGTGGCATGTACGACATCTACTCAGTGGTGCAGGGCGTGGATAAATTCCTGCCGGTTGACGTGTACATTCCCGGCTGCCCGCCGCGTCCAGAAGCGTATATGCAGGCGTTGTTGCTGCTGCGCGAGTCGATTGGTAAAGAGCGTCGTCCACTGTCGTGGGTGGTCGGTGATCAGGGGGTTTATCGCGCCAATATGCAGCCAGAGCGTGAAAGAAAGCGTGGCGAGCGTATTGCCGTCACCAACCTGAGATCGCCAGACGAAGTTTAAGCTTCCCGTACACGGATGGAGCCACGGCCACAGCAGAACATCACAATTTAATGTGCGCCGCCATCCTGACGCCTTCTTTTGAGCGCCTGATTACAGGCCGGAATGGTGAGTAACGTATGACTGATTTAACCACGCAAGACCTCGCACAGCCTTCATGGCAAACCCGCGATCACCTGGATGACCCAGTGGTCGGCGAGCTGCGTAACCGTTTTGGGCCGGATGCCTTTACCGTTCAGGCTACCCGCACCGGGATTCCGGTTGTCTGGGTAAAGCGTGAACAGCTATTAGAAATTGTTGAATTCCTGCGCAAGCTGCCAAAGCCATATGTCATGTTGTATGACCTACACGGTTTTGATGAGCGCTTACGCACTAACCGCGCCGGTTTGCCCGCCGCGGATTTTTCCGTTTTCTATCAC
>NZ_DALYOQ010000039.1:0-16133 GCF_031974595.1 Pantoea sp. CTOTU46764
AAGATTCCGTCCAACGTGTGAACAGCGGATCTGAACTGGTTGGTACCGCCGGTGAAACCATGAGCGATATCGTTAATGCGGTGACGCGCGTCACTGACATCATGGGCGAAATTGCCTCGGCGTCGGATGAGCAGAGCCGTGGTATCGATCAGGTCGGTCAGGCGGTAACGGAGATGGATCGCGTGACGCAGCAGAACGCCTCGCTGGTGGAAGAGTCAGCGGCGGCAGCGGCCTCGCTGGAAGAGCAGGCCAGCCGCCTGAGCCAGTCAGTGGCGGTATTCCGCGTACCGCGCGCGGCGCAAGCGCAGCAGCAGGCCAGAGCTGGCATGCGTCATCCGCAGATCGCACCACCGACGCTGGGCACACCGCGTAAAGCGGTGACCGCTGCAGCGGGGGAGGGTAACTGGGAGACGTTTTAAGTTTCGGAGTGGTCGGTCCCTCACCCTAACCCTCTCCCACACGTGGGAGAGGGAACTGTCCGAGCCAGCATGTGGCAGCGTCTCCCTCTCCCGCCTGCGGGAGAGGGCCGGGGTGAGGGACAACCCGCACAATACCCAATGCGCCTTTATCGCTCATCCGATAAAAGGCGCATTTTTTTTACTGTTAATTTCTTTAGTTATAAAACACTGCAATCCTGCTCAAACGCAGAGTTTTAATTCGTAAAGTAGCTTAAGCACCCTGAAATATTCAGATTAACGGTCGATAACTGGGGAAGCTGAAACGCATCCCTGGAGAACCCATGTTAAAACGAATCAATGTTGTGACCAGCCTCATCGCCGTATTGCTGGTGTTTGGCGCTTTACAATTACTGTCGGGTGGCCTGTTCTGGTCCGCCTTACAAAAAGATAAAGAGGCGTTTGCGGTAGCGCAGATCTCCTCCAACAACGTCGGCGCAATGTCCGATGCCTGGATTGAACTGAACCAAACCCGCACGGTGCTCAACCGCGCCATGTTGCGTATGCAGGGCACCATGGCCGCGCAGGCCAATGGCGGCCAGCTGGCGGCGTTAATTGCGCAAACTGAAAAGCAGCTCAATATCGCTGCCGGCCACTATCAACGCTACTACGACTTACCGGCCACGCCGGGCTTGCCGGACGCGCTGCGCGATAAGCTGGAAGCAAACTACGCCGCCTTTAACGACGGTTTGAAAGCGATGCTGGAACGCCTGAAAGCCAACGATCTGCAAGGCATGTTTGCGCAGAACATCGAAGCAAAACAGGTGGCGATGAAAGCCACTTACGAAGAGTGGCGCACTGAGCAAAGCAAATTAGCGGCAGAAGGCGTGGCGCAAAACCAGCGCGCCTTCCAGACCATGATGTGGTTGCTGGCGTCCGTAGCACTGGTGGTGATTGCGGTGATCGTCGGCTGCTGGTTCGGCCTGCGTAGCGTGCTGATTCAGCCGCTGCATCAGCTGCTGGCGCATATTCGTCATATCGCCGCGGGCGATCTCACGCAACATATCGTGGTGGAAGGGCGCAATGAAATGAGCCAGCTGGCCGGCAGTCTGCACGAGATGCAGCAGTCACTGGTTAGCACCGTGGGCAATGTGCGTGACGGTTCTGATGCGATTTTCACCGGCGCCAGCGAAATCGCCGCCGGGAATAACGATCTTTCGGCGCGTACCGAAGAGCAGGCCGCCTCACTGGAGCAGACTGCGGCCAGCATGGAGCAGCTCACCGCGACTGTGAAACAGAATGCCGAAAATGCGCGTCAGGCATCGCAGCTGGCGCTCAGCGCGTCTGACACCGCACGCAAGGGCGGCGAGGTGGTTGATGGCGTGGTGCGTACCATGCAAGATATCGCCGGCAGTTCGAAGAAGATCGCCGATATTATCAGCGTGATTGATGGCATCGCTTTCCAGACCAACATCCTGGCGCTGAACGCGGCGGTAGAAGCGGCGCGCGCCGGTGAACAGGGTCGTGGTTTTGCTGTGGTAGCCGGTGAAGTGCGTAACCTGGCACAGCGCAGTGCGCAGGCGGCGAAAGAGATCAAAGGCTTGATCGAAGACTCGGTGAACCGCGTCAACAACGGTTCGCAGCTGGTTGGCACTGCCGGAGAGACCATGAATGATATCGTCGGCGCCGTCACGCGCGTCACCGATATTATGGGCGAAATCGCCTCGGCATCGGATGAGCAGAGCCGGGGTATCGATCAGGTAGGACAAGCGGTAACCGAGATGGACCGCGTCACCCAGCAGAACGCTTCGCTGGTGGAAGAGTCCGCCGCCGCTGCTGCGTCACTGGAAGAGCAGGCGAGCCGCCTGAGCCAGGCGGTTTCGGTGTTCCGCATTGCGCGCGCCGCCCAGGCAGTTAAAACAACGTCTGTCCGACACACCATCAGTACACCGCGTAAAGCGGCTGCCGCGCCGGTGAGTGACGGTAATTGGGAGACGTTTTAAGTTTTGAGTCGTTTGTCCCTCACCCTAACCCTCTCCCACAAGTGGGAGAGGGAACTGTCCGAGCCTGCATATGGCAGCGTCTCACTCTCCCGCCTGCGGGAGAGGGCCGGGGTGAGGGACAGCGAGCACTAGCCAAGCTGGTCCAACCCCTGCGAACACACATAAAGATCCCTCTTTAAGCGCCGATAACAGAGGCGTTCCGCCAACCAATGAGGTGTTTATGTTTAGTCGTATTCGTGTTGTATCCGGCCTGCTGTGCGTGCTGGCGCTGTTTGCCTTACTGCAGCTGTTCTCCGGTGGAGTGTTCTACTCCACGGTCAAAGCCGATAAAGATAATTTTGCCTATAACCAGCGTCTTAGCACGCTGCAGCGGGCGATGGGCACCTCATGGGTATCGCTGGTTCAGGCGCGTAACACGCTGAACCGTGCGGGGATCCGTTACCTGCTGGACAGTCAGCAGGCTGGCTCAGGCGCAACCGTGAAAGATCTGGTGGCGCTGGCGAGTGAGGAGTTGAAGAACGCCGATCAGGGTTTTGCCGAATTTAACGCCAACCTGTCTGAAAAGGGCAAAAAGGCCGAGAACGTGCTGACGCTGCAGGCTAACTACAACGCCTATCGGGGTGCATTGGGTGAGTTGATCGATTTCCTCGGTAGCGGAAATTTCAAAGGATTTGTTGATCAGCCGACGCAGGGATTCCAGGACAAATTTGCCAAAGATTACAACGCGTGGCTGAGCTACAACATTGTGCTCGCCAATCAGGGCATTGAAGCAAATGACGCGGCGTATACCAAGTCCATCATGCTGGTGGTCGGCACGCTGCTGGTGACCTTGCTGGTGATTGCGCTGGTGTGGAGCGGCATGCGTGCGGTGCTGATCCGTCCGCTGAAGCAGAGCATCGAGCACATTCGTCACATTGCGCGTGGCGATTTGACGCAGCAGGTCGACATCACGGTGCGCAACGAGATGGGCGAGTTGCTCACCTCGGTGCAAGAGATGCAGCAAGAGTTGGCGCGGACGGTGCGTACCGTGCGTGACGGTTCCGATGCCATCTACACCGGTGCCAGCGAAATCGCCATGGGCAACAACGATCTCTCCTCGCGTACCGAGCAGCAAGCGGCTTCGCTGGAAGAGACCGCTGCCAGCATGGAGCAGTTGACCGCCACCGTGAAGCAGAACGCCGAAAACGCCCGTCAGGCGTCGCAGCTGGCGCTCACCGCCTCGGAAACCGCGCAGCAGGGCGGCAAAGTGGTGGATGGCGTGGTCACTACCATGAAAGAGATTACTGGCAGTTCGAAGAAAATCGCTGACATCATCAGCGTGATCGATGGCATCGCCTTCCAGACCAACATCCTGGCACTGAACGCGGCGGTAGAAGCGGCGCGCGCCGGTGAGCAAGGACGTGGATTTGCTGTGGTAGCGGGCGAGGTGCGCAGTCTGGCACAGCGCAGCGCGCAGGCGGCGAAAGAGATTAAAGGATTGATCGAAGATTCGGTTAGCCGCGTCAACACCGGTTCTGTGCTGGTGGAGAGCGCCGGGGAAACCATGACCAACATCGTGAATGCGGTTACGCGCGTCACCGACATCATGGGCGAAATCGCCTCGGCGTCGGACGAGCAGAGCCGTGGTATCGATCAGGTCGGTCTGGCGGTGAACGAGATGGATCGCGTGACGCAGCAGAACGCCGCGCTGGTCGAAGAGTCGGCAACTGCGGCAGCGGCGCTGGAAGATCAGGCCAGCAGACTGAAACAGTCGGTTGCGGTGTTCAATATCGGTAAAGAATTTGTCGTTCAGGCCGTTAACGTATCTACAGCGGCAAAAAATTTGCGTTCCGGCACGCCAAAAGCACTGGCACCGGCAGGCGCACGTAGCACTGACGATAACTGGGAAACCTTTTAATCCTTGTGGCCGCCGCAAGGCGGCCCATAAGAATGGCGCGACTGGCAGCACAGTAGCAACCGCAGTATCACAATTTAAACAGTTTGTTGCCGGGTGACCTGAAATGAAAAAATCGACGTTATTGGATCAAAGTGAAGCGACCACGCTGCTCTCGCAAATGGTGCAGCGCTTACCGCTCTCAGATACGCATTTTCGTCGCATTAGCCAGCTGATCTATCAGCGCGCGGGCATTGTGCTGGCCGACCACAAACGCGAGATGGTCTACAACCGTTTAGTGCGTCGTCTGCGCATGCTGAATATTGATGACTTTGGCCGCTACCTGGCGCTGCTGGAGCAGGACCAAAACAGTGCGGAGTGGCAGGCGTTTATTAACGCGCTGACCACCAACCTGACCTCTTTCTTCCGCGAGGCGCATCACTTCCCGATCCTCGCGGATCATGCGCGTAAGCGCACGGGTAATTACAGCGTCTGGAGCACCGCCGCCTCAACCGGCGAAGAGCCGTACTCCATCGCCATGACGCTGGCGGAAACGCTGGGCACCGGTCCGGGTAAATTCCAGGTCCATGCCAGCGATATCGACACGCAAGTATTAGAGAAAGCCGTGGCGGGCGTGTATCGCCAGGAAGAGCTACGCACGCTATCGCAGTCACAGCTGCAGCGCTTTTTCCTGCGCGGCACCGGTCCGCACGAAGGCATGGTGCGCGTGCGTTCCGACCTCGCCAACATGGTGAACTATACGCAACTGAATTTACTGGCACACGACTGGGCGTTGCCGGGTCCGTTCGACGCAATTTTCTGTCGCAACGTGATGATCTATTTCGATAAAGAGACGCAGGAACAGATTCTGCGCCGTTTTGTGCCCCTGCTGAAACCCGGTGGTCTGCTGTTTGCCGGGCATTCCGAGAACTTTAGTCAGATCAGCAAAGAGTTCTGGCTGCGTGGACAGACAGTCTATGGACTGAGCAAGGAAAGACGATGAGCAAAATCACCGTGATGTGCGTGGATGACTCTGCGCTAATGCGACAGTTGATGACCGAGATCATCAACAGCCATCCCGATATGGAGATGGTCGCGAGTGCGCCAGATCCGCTGGTGGCGCGGGATTTAATCAAACAGTACAACCCGCAGGTGTTGACGCTGGATGTCGAGATGCCGCGTATGGATGGCCTCGATTTTCTCGAGAAGCTGATGCGCCTGCGTCCGATGCCGGTGGTGATGGTCTCCTCGCTGACCGGTAAAGGTTCAGAAGTAACGCTGCGCGCGCTGGAGCTGGGTGCGGTGGATTTCGTCACCAAGCCGCAGCTCGGTATTCGCGAAGGCATGCTGGCTTACAGCCAGATGATTGCCGATAAGATCCGTGCCGCCGCACGCGCCAAGCTGCATGTGCGTGCCTCCACGCCGATGCCGGTGACGCTGAAAGCGGGCCCGCTGCTGAGCAGTGAAAAGCTGATCGCCATCGGCTCTTCTACCGGCGGTACCGAGGCGATTCGCCATGTGCTGCAGCCGCTGCCAGCGACCAGCCCGGCGCTGCTGATTACTCAACATATGCCGCCTGGCTTTACCCGCTCGTTTGCCGAGCGTCTGAACAAGCTGTGCCAGATCACCGTGAAAGAGGCGGAAGACGGCGAGCGTATTTTGCCAGGCCACGCCTATATTGCGCCGGGCGCCATGCACATGGAGCTGGGCCGTAGCGGTGCCAACTATGTAGTGAAACTGAATGATGGTCCGCCAGTGAATCGACACAAGCCATCGGTGGATGTGCTGTTCCGTTCGGTGGCGGTGCACGCAGGACGAAATGCGGTGGGTGTAATCCTGACCGGGATGGGAAACGACGGTGCGGCCGGGATGCTGGAAATGCATCGCGCGGGCGCCTGGACCATCGCGCAGGATGAAGCCAGCTGCGTGGTATTTGGTATGCCGCGCGAAGCGATTGCGATGGGCGGCACCAGTGAAGTGGTCGATTTAGGCCACATCAGTCAGCACATGCTGGCGAAAATTAGCGCCGGACAGGCATTGCGAATTTAACGAGCCCGTCCTGCTGGACGAGACAACACGGGAGTAGATATGGCTGATAAAAATATGCGCTTTTTGGTGGGGGATGACTTCAATACGATGCGTCGTATCGTCCGTAACCTGCTGAAAGAGCTTGGATTCAATAACGTCGAAGAAGCAGAAGACGGCGTCGATGCCCTGACCAAACTGCGTGCCGGCGGCTTTGATTTCGTGGTTTCCGACTGGAACATGCCGAACATGGACGGTCTGGAACTGCTGCAAACCATCCGCGCTGACGCCACGCTGAACAAACTGCCGGTGCTGATGGTGACCGCGGAAGCGAAGAAAGAGAACATCATCGCGGCCGCGCAGGCGGGCGCCAGCGGCTACGTGGTGAAACCGTTCACGGCGGCCACGCTGGAAGAGAAGTTAGGCAAAATATTCGAAAAACTGGGTATGTAAGGAGATGTGATGAGCGACCTTCCGAAATCAACCGAAGAAGCCTCGGCACACGACATTATTACCCGCATCGGCTCACTGACGCGCATGTTGCGTGACAGTCTGCGTGAGCTGGGGTTAGACCAGGCGATTGCTGAAGCGGCGGAAGCCATTCCTGACGCGCGCGATCGTCTGGATTATGTTGTGCAAATGACGGCGCAAGCGGCAGAACGTGCGTTGAACTGCGTTGATGCAGCGCAGCCACACCAGGACCAAATGGAAGCCGGCGCTAACCAGCTGAAAGGCCGTTGGGATGCGTGGTTTGAAAATCCGATTGAACTGACTGATGCGCGCGAGTTGGTTTCGGATACGCGCCAGTTCCTGACTGACGTTCCGGGACACACGTCGTACACCAATAAGCAGTTGCTCGAAATCATGATGGCGCAGGATTTCCAGGACCTGACCGGTCAGGTGATCAAGCGCATGATGGATGTGATCCAGGAGATCGAGCGTCAGCTGTTGATGGTGCTGCTGGAGAATATGCCAGAAGCCAACGCCGCGGCGCGTAAAGAGGGCAACAGCCTGCTGAACGGTCCGCAGATCCACGCCAATGCACCTGGCGTGGTGGCGAACCAGGATCAGGTTGATGACCTGCTGGATAGCTTAGGGTTTTAAAGACGTTTGCCCTCACCTTAACCCTCTCCCACACGTGGGAGAGGGAACCGATCGAGCCTGCATATGGCAGCGTCTCCCTCGCCCGCTTGCGGGAGAGGGCCGGGGTGAGGGACAGCGCGTACCGTACCTACACCGCGCGCTTCTGCGCCAACGCCAATTGCGCCACCAACACTTCCACGCCTAACGCCTCAAACGCCGCAACCTGCGCCGGAGAAATGCCGCTGTCGGTAATCAGATAGTGAATATGGCTCCAGTCGCACGGCAGCGCGAACATCGACACCTTATCGATCTTGCTGGAATCCGCCACCACGTACACGGTGTTGGCTGAGTTGATCATCGCCATTTTCACCTTGATATCGGTCTCACTGGGAAAGCTCAAACCCAGACGCGGCGAGATACAGGCCGTGGCAAGAAACAACTTTTCCGCCAGCACGTTTTCGAAAAACGAAGCGGCTTTCTCGCCCGAAGTCGAAAGCGTCGGGAACTTGAACGTCCCGCCGGTCAGCAAAATATTAATGCCCGGCTCGCCGCCCAGCTTCAGCGCGATATTCACCGCCGTGGTAATCACCGATAACCGACGAATATGGCTAATCGCCTCGGCAATCGCCGTGGTGGTGGTACCGGAATCGAAAATCACCGTGTCGCCATTCTCTACATGCTGCGCGGCAAGTCGGCCAATCGCCTGTTTTTCTTCAAGATGCGTCTGACGCTCCAGCAGCATCGCGCCGGTATTCTGCTTGCCGGTCATCAAGGTGGCACCGCCGTGATAACGCTGCACGTGACCCTCTTGCTGCAACATGCGCAGGTCGGTGCGAATAGTGGCTTCGGTCAAGCCGAAGGTGTCGGTCAACGCTTTAACCGTGACGGTGCCGTCTTCGCGGATCATCTCCAGAATCTTCTCACGGCGCTGCTGCATATCAGCCAGCTGCTCAGTTTTGCTTTTCAATCGAAATGCTCCCTCTTTCCAATCACGGTCTGGTTTCGCCAATAAGGAAACCCGAGCTGATTTTACTCTGCGTTTTGGGCATTTGCGAGGCAGCTTCCAGAATCACTGGTTTTCGAATGAAAATCATCATCTGCTATGCGATTGATTTCGCAGAAAGCCACTAGCTGGGCTCTCCATGTCATAAATTTAGTCATTTACGCAAAGTTAATAAAATCATGGGGATAATTTTTCTTGCTGCGATTTGTATGAAATTTGATCTCCTCCACAAACCGTTATTAAACGATAGCTTATATTTTTGTTCGAAAATGATATTTACTAAAACGATAACCCGGCCAGCCGTAAGCAGAGCCGCCGTACACCATTATGGAGAGAGACGATGAGTGGGGAATATGACGTTAACCTGCGCTACGGCGTGAACATTGAGCAGGATTTAACCGGTAAAGTGGCGGTGGTCACCGGCGGGCTGGGCGGGATTGCGATGGCCAGTAACGCCATGCTGCTGGAGAAGGGCGCACGGCTGGCGCTGCTCTATCCGCCCTTCGAAAGCGACAAAGTGGCGGGCGTGCAGGATCAGTTTGCTGCCGATCGCGTGTTGCTGGTGTGCTGCGACGTGACCGATCCCGCCTCGGTTGAAGCGGCATTTGATGATGTCGAACAGCATTACGGCAAGATCGATATCCTGGTGAACTGCGCGGGCTACGTGATGTTGCAACCGGTGTTAGAAACCGATTTTGCCGAGTGGCAAAAGCAGATCGACGTCAATCTTACCGGACCTTTCCTCTGCTCGCAGGCGGCCGGTAAACGCATGGTGCGCGCCGGTAACGGCGGCAAAATCATCAATATCGCCTCGCAGGCCGCTTCTATCGCTATCGATAACCACGTTGCCTACACCTCAGCCAAAGCCGGTCTGCTCGGCATGACCAAAGTGATGGCTAAAGAGTTCGCTCCCTATCGAATAAACGTTAATACCTTATCGCCCACCGTGGTGCTGACGCCGATGGGTGAAAAAGCCTGGCGCGGCGAGAAGGGCGAGCAGATGAAAAAGCTGATCCCCCTCGGACGCTTTGCCTATACCGACGAAATCGCCGCCGCGGTGCTGTTCTTCGCCAGCAACGGCAGCGACATGATCACCGGCGCAGATTTAATGATCGACGGTGGCTTTACCATCTGGTAAGCCGCGCCAACACCAGAACGGCTGACCTGCGTGACCCAATATAACAATGAGAGAACCTCACCATGAAAAAACGTACCCTGCTGTTAACTGCAATTGCCAGTTGCCTGATCTCCCAAGCCAGTTTCGCTGCCGATAAAGGCACCATCATGATTCTGGTGAACTCGCTGGATAACCCGTATTACGCCTCCGAAGCCAAAGGTGCCAACCTCAAAGCGCAGCAGCTGGGCTATAAAACCAGCGTGCTGTCGCATGGCGAAGATGTGAAAAAACAAAGTGAACTGATTGATGCCGCTATTGGCAAAAAGGTGCAGGGCATCGTGCTGGATAACGCCGACTCCACCGCCAGCGTGGCCGCCATCAAAAAAGCCAAAGATGCCGGTATTCCGGTGGTGCTGATTAACCGTGAAATCCCGGTAGATGATGTGGCGCTGGCGCAGATCACCCACAACAACTTCCAGGCCGGATCTGACGTGGCCAACGTGTTTGTTGAGAAGATGGGTGAAAAGGGCAGCTACGCGGAACTCACCTGTAACCTCGCCGACAACAACTGCGTGACGCGCTCCAAATCCTTCCATCAGGTACTCGACCAATATTCCGACATGAAAAGCGTGGCGCGTCAGGATGCCAAAGGCACGCTGATTGACGGCAAACGCATCATGGACAGCATTCTGCAGGCGCATCCCGATGTAAAAGGGGTGATCTGCGGTAATGGTCCTGTAGCGCTGGGCGCGATTGCGGCACTAAAAGCGGCGGGCCGGAACGACGTCATCGTGGTCGGCATTGACGGCAGTAATGATGAACGTGACGCGGTGGAAAAAGGCGACCTGAAAGCCACGGTGATGCTGCAGGCGCAAGCCATCGCCGCGCAGGGCGTGACCGACCTCGACAACTTTATTCAGAAAGGCACCAAGCCTGAGAAACAGCGCGTGATGTTCCGCGGCATTCTCATCACGCCAGACAACGCTAAAGGCGTGCAGGACTTTAACTTCAAGTCGTAATCAATGCGGGGCGCCCGTCTAACGGGCGCCCAGGAGAATGTGATGCACAGACGACTCTGGTTACTGCTTCCTGTCGTGATCCTTAGCGGTTGCCGCATTGTGTCGCAGCAGGAGCTGGCCGACCTGAAAAATCCTCCCAATGCCAAAATGGGCAATATTGCCCAAACGTGGCAACAGAAGCTGGTGCCGCAGATTCAACATGATGCGAAGCCGGTGGCTGAGTTGTTGAATGCGCTGAAGTCCGCCAAAGATTTTGATAGCGCCTGCAAAACCTACGGCTATCGCAGTCAGGAAGAGAACCCGTGTGTCTTCAGTGTCAGCGTCAGCGGCGAAGTCACCGCCGTCAACACCACGTCGCGCAATGGCCGGATGACGGTGAAGGATGTGTCCGGTGACAACATCATCGTGCAGGTTGGCCCGATTTTTCCCGGTACGGTGTTACGCGATGCCTACAAAGGTGCCAGCTATCAGGACTTTAACGATCAGGTGCTGTTCGGCGACTACAGTCGCGCGATTAATCAGCAGGCGGCGAACATGATGAGTGCTTTCAAGCCCAAAGTGGGTGACAAAGTGCAGCTTGCTGGCGTGTTTAGCAGCTTTGATACGCCGGAGCAGGTGCCCAATGTGACACCTGCGGCGATTTCACGTCAGTAAGGAGCGGATATGCAACAGCCTCAACATGACGTGATTATTGAAACCCGCAACGTGTCGCGCATCTATCCCGGCGTCACCGCGCTGGATCAGGTCAATTACCGCGTTTATCGCAACAAAGTGAACGTGCTGATTGGCGAAAACGGCGCGGGCAAATCCACCATGATGAAAATGCTGGCGGGCGTGGAGATCCCCTCATCGGGCGAGATTCTGCTGGACGGCGCAGCCGTGTCGCTGAGTTCCACACATCAGGCGGAAAAACTGGGCATCAGCATTATCTTTCAGGAGCTGAACCTGTTTCCCAACATGAACGTGATGGACAACATCTTCATGGCCAATGAGTTTTTCCAGCGCGGTGTGATTAACGAGAAGTACCAATATTCACTGGCCAAAGCGCTGCTGGAACGGCTGGAACTGGATGTCGATCCTTACGCGCCGCTGGCTGAACTGGGTATCGGCCATCAGCAGCTGGTGGAAATCGCCCGCGCGCTGTCAAAGGACACGCGCGTGCTGATCATGGATGAACCGACCAGCGCGCTCAGCCAGTCAGAAGTGAAGGTGCTGTTCAACGTTATTGAGCAGCTCAAACGGCGCGGCGTCACCATCATCTATATCTCACATCGGTTAGAGGAGCTGATGGAGATTGGCGATCACATCACCATCTTCCGCGACGGACGCTTTATCAGCGAGCGCGAAGTGCGCGACGCCTCAATTCCGTGGATCATTGAGCAGATGGTGGGCGACAAAAAGAAACACTTTGATTACCAACCAGCACCCCAGGGCGAAACGGTACTCAGCGTCAGCGGGCTCACCGCGCTTCATCAAAACGGCGGCTTTAAGCTCAATGATGTCTCTTTCTCGCTGCGCAAGGGCGAAGTGATTGGCATCTACGGCTTGCTGGGCGCGGGACGCACCGAGTTGTTCAAAGGGCTAATCGGCATGATGCACTGTCAGTCGGGCAGCGTCAGTCTGAACGGCGAAGCGCTGGAGAAGCGGGGCTTCCAGCAGCGACTGAAAAAAGGCATCGCGCTGGTGCCGGAAGATCGTCAAACCGAAGGCGTGGTGCAGCTGATGTCGATCACCGCCAACATGACGCTCAGCGATCTCAGCCTGCGCGGCTTCCGCCGCTGCTGGCGCATGCTCAATCCGCACAAAGAAAAGCACCGCGTTGATGAAATGATTGGCCATCTCGCCATCAAAGTCAGCGATGCCGAATTGCCGATCACCTCCCTAAGCGGTGGCAATCAGCAAAAAGTGGTGCTGGGCAAAGCTCTGATGACCGGGCCGCAGGTGGTGCTGCTGGATGAGCCGACGCGCGGCATCGATGTGGGCGCCAAAACCGACGTCTATCACCTGATTGGCAACCTGGCGCAACAGGGATTGGCAGTGATGTTCTCCTCGTCCGAGCTGGATGAAGTGATGGCGCTGGCTGACCGCATTCTGGTGATGGCGGATGGTCGTATCACCGCCGATTTACCGCGCGCGGCGGCCACGCGCGAAGCCCTGATTAGCGCCTCAACGCCGCATGATTGAGCCTGCTGGAGAGTAAAACGATGAATCAAAAATACCTGATCTACATGTACCTGCTTAAGGCGCGCACCTTTATTGCTTTATTAATCGTAGTGAGTTTCTTCAGCTTTATGGTGCCTAACTTCCTGACCACCTCCAACCTGCTGATCATGACGCAGCATGTGGCGATCACCGGCTTGCTGGCGATCGGCATGACGCTGGTGATTTTGACCGGCGGCATCGATCTCTCCGTGGGCGCGGTGGCGGGCATATGCGGCATGGTGGCGGGTGCGCTGCTCACCAACGGCGTTCCGCTGTGGGGCGGTAACGTGCTGTTCTTCAACGTGCCCGAGGTGATTCTGGTGGTGGCGCTGTTCGGCGTGGCACTGGGATTGATTAATGGTGCGGTGGTCACGCGACTCGGCGTCGCGCCCTTTATCTGTACGCTCGGCATGATGTATGTGGCACGCGGCGCGGCGCTGCTGTTCAACGATGGCAGCACCTACGCCAACCTCGTCGGCACGCCAGCGCTCGGCAATACCGGCTTCGCCTTGCTGGGTTCCGGTTCGGTGCTGGGCGTGTATATCCCGATATGGATGATGCTCGGCTTCCTGCTGCTGGGTTTGTATCTGACACGTAAAACGCCGCTCGGTCGATACATCTACGCCACCGGCGGCAACGAATCGGCGGCGCGCCTGGCGGGTGTGCCGATTATCAAAGTCAAAGTGTTTGTCTATGCCTTTTCCGGTTTGTGCGCCGCGCTGGTCGGTTTGATTGTGGCGTCGCAGCTGCAAACCGCGCACCCGATGACCGGCAACATGTTTGAGATGGACGCCATCGGTGCCACGGTGCTGGGTGGCACGGCGCTGGCGGGCGGCCGCGGTCGCGTATCGGGCTCGATTATCGGTGCCTTTGTCATCGTGTTCCTTGCCGATGGCATGGTGATGATGGGCGTCAGCGATTTCTGGCAGATGGTGATTAAAGGTCTGGTAATTGTTACTGCGGTGGTGATCGACCAGTTCCAGCAAAAATTACAAAGTAAGGTGGTGCTGCTGCGCAGACATGAAAAAAAGCAGCAATCGGCCGCCCTGCCTGAAGCGACACATGGATAACAGGAGGCAATATGACACGCGATTTTGGTGGCAAAACAGTGGTGATTACCGGCGCATGCCGCGGCATTGGCGCGGGCATTGCGGCGCGCTTTGCCCGCGACGGCGCGCGATTGGTGATGGTGTCGAATTCGGAACGGGTTTTCAGCACTGCGCAGGCCATTGAGCAACAGTTTGGTAATGAGATTCTGGCGCTGCAGGCTGATGTGACCGACGAAACAGAGGTTCAGCAGCTCTATCAACAGGCGGCTGAACGCTTTGGCAGCATTGATGTGTCGATTCAAAATGCAGGCGTCATCACCATCGATCGCTTCGACTCGATGCCGAAAAGCGACTTCGAGAAGATCCTTGCGGTGAACACCACGGGCGTGTGGTTGTGCTGTCGGGAAGCGGCGAAATATATGGTCAAGCAGGGCAGCGGCAGCCTGATTAACACTTCGTCCGGCCAGGGACGTCAGGGCTTCATTTATACTCCGCACTATGCCGCCAGCAAGATGGGCGTGATTGGGATTACCCAAAGCCTGGCGCTGGAGCTGGCGCCGTGGCATATCACGGTGAATGCCTTCTGTCCTGGCATTATTGAGAGCGAAATGTGGGACTACAACGACCGCGTGTGGGGCGAGATCCTCAGCAGCGATAAAAAGCAGTATGGCAAAGGCGAATTAATGGCGGAGTGGGTAGAAAATATCCCGCTTAAGCGCGCGGGACAGCCGGAAGATGTCGCCGGGTTGGTGGCTTTCCTCGCTTCTGACGATGCACGCTATATCACCGGGCAGACCATCAATGTGGATGGCGGTTTAATCTTCTCCTGATAGCTCTCCGTAGGGGCGCCATTTACGGCGACCTAACTTCCAGGTGCCCATTAATGGGCACCCTACAAAACAATTGCCGCATTCGTAGGGGCGCCATTTATGGCGACCTGGCTTCCGGGTGCCCATGAATGGGCACCCTACAAATCCGAAAGTACGCATCATTGTCTTAATCGAAACCAGACATTTCCGGCACTTGCATCAGAATATGCTAGGGTAGACTTATGCACTTTTGTGAGCCACCTCAAATTCTGAACTGGGTCGAACCCTATTTTTAGCTATGTTATCTACTTTGTTATCACTCAAAAGCGTGCGATATCTCTCTGGTTTTTCATTACTTGCTGCATCCGCGCCTGCGCTGGCGTTGATTTCTGACACTAAACTCGCCGATGCGCCGTTTAGCGATCCCACACGTTTCCAGAAAATGGCCGATCAATTGCCCGCGTTGGGCTATCAGGACGAAACTGAAGCGTTTAACAAAAAGCTGGCGACCATTGCCAAAAGCATTGGCGAAGCCAGCCAGAACAGCACCGACGACAATTCGTTAAGCCAACAGGCCGGTCTGTGGGCCTTTAATCATTTCCGCGATGAAGTGGGAAATCGACTGGTCAATGAAGGTCAATCATTGCTGTCGCCGTATGGCAACGCGCAGATCGACTTTAACGTGGACATCGATGGCAACTTTAACGGCAGCGGTGCTTCGCTGCTGACACCGTGGGCGGATAACTATCGCTACCTGACCTTCAGTCAGGTGGGTTTGCATCAAACCGATGATGGGCTGGTGGGCAATGTGGGTCTTGGTCAGCGCTGGATGGCGGGCAAATGGCAACTGGGCTATAACGGCTTTGTTGACCGCATGTTCAGCAGCGGCCTACAGCGCGCTTCGCTGGGTACCGAAGCGTGGGGGGATTATCTGCGCTTCTCCGCCAACTACTACACGCCGCTCTCAGGCTGGCAGGATCGCAATCCCTTCCAGCAGCAGCGAATGGCGCGCGGCTACGATTTCACCACCCAGGGCTATTTGCCGCAGTATCGCCAGCTCGGTGCATCGGTGAGCTGGCAGCAATATCTTGGCGATAACGTCGATCTGTTTAGCTCCGGCAATCGCTACCACAATCCGTCGGCATTGACCTTTGGTGTCACTTATACGCCAGTGCCGCTGGTGACCTTATCCGCCAGCCACAAAACCAGCGACAGCGGTGAGAGCCAGGATCAACTCGGCTTGCGTCTCAACTACCGCTTTGGCGTGGCGCTCAGCCAGCAACTGAGTCCGGATAATGTCGCGGCGGCGCACTCGCTGCGCGGCAGTCGTTACGATAACGTGACGCGCAGCTATACGCCGGTGCTGGAATATCGCCAGCGTAAAACGCTGTCGGTATTTCTCGCCACGCCGCCGTGGCAGCTGAATGGCGGAGAAAGTTTGCCGCTGAAACTGCAGATCCGCAGCACCAACCCAATCACTAAAGTGATGTGGCAGGGCGATACGCAGGCGCTAAGCCTGACGCCGGGTGCTAATCCCAACGATCCGCAGGGCTGG
>NZ_DALYOQ010000039.1:16143-29323 GCF_031974595.1 Pantoea sp. CTOTU46764
CGTAATCATGCCCGCGTGGGATAGCTCGCCTGGCGCGCATAACAGTTATCGCTTGTCGGTGGTGTTAGAAGACAGCAAACAGAATCGCGTCACCTCGAATGAGATTGTCCTGCAATTGCAGCCGCCGTTCTCACTGGATCAGGGCGATGATAATCGCTTTGATTTGATGGCGCCGTAATTGCCACTCGCCAATAGAAAAAGGGCAGCCTTCGCTGCCCTTTGCGCATATTCAGCCGACACTAGCCGAATAGCAATGAGGGTAAAGCAACTTAGAACTGGTAAACCAGACCCACAGCGGTGACATCGTCAGTTGGGATGTTCAGCGCATTGTTGTCTTTCAACAGGTTAATTTTGTATTCAGCATACACAGACATGTTTTTGTTGAAGTAGTAAGTACCACCCACAGCAACGTATTTGGTGAGATCGACATCACCAATATTTTCAATCTCTTTGCCTTTCGATGAAACGTAACCGATTGAAGGACGCAGGCCGTTCAGGAATTGATACTGCGCCACAGCTTCAAAGTTAATCGCTTTGTTAGCAAAGCCCCCATTGATTGGGGTTGCGTTCAGCGTTTCGCCGTACATGGTTGCCAGATAAATCTGGTTCGCATCGTATTTCAGGCCAGTAGTCCAGTGCTGTGCTTTCTCGCCATCGCCACGTAAGGCCTGGTTCTGCGTATTGGTGCGATCCAGGCTGGCGTAAGCGCCAACCAGGCTCAGACCGAAATCGAAGTCATAGGAAGTGGAGAGTGCGAAGCCATCACCGTTTGAACGGCGAACCGCAATGTCTGCATTGTTACGATCGTTTTTACCTTCGTACTGAGCGGCAACGTTCCAGCCTTTCACCAGACCGAAGAAATCTTTGTTGCGCCAGGTCAGCACACCACCTGAGCGGCTGGACAGGAACCCATCAGAGTAACCTTGATCGCCACCGAAGAAGGGGAGCATATCGGTGTAACCCAGCACATCATAAATCAGACCGTAGTTACGACCGTAATCGATAGAGCCAAACTGACCAAACTTCAAACCAGCAAAGCCCAGACGGGTTCTGTTACCGTTGTTGGCATCGCTGCTGCCTTCAGAGTTGGTCAGGCTGTACTGATACTGCCATTGGCCATAGCCGGTCAGCTGGTCATTGATCTTGGTTTCGCCTTTAAAACCCAGACGGGTATAAGACGAGGTGTCGCCATTTGACGCATCGTTATCAGAGAACAGATGCGAGACGTTAATTTTGCCGGTCAGATCCAGTTTGTTGCCATCTTTGTTATAGATTTCGGCGGCCTGAGCCGAAGAAAGTCCCAGCAGTAAAGGCATCACTGCTGCCAGTAAGGAGCGCTTCATCATTTAATTTTTACCCTGTGATATTTTTTAATTTTGTCCCCTTGTTCGGGGTGAAAAGAAAATGACACAAAAGGTTAAAGATCGACAGTGCAATATATGTAACTAAATATTTCTCGTTAACTTTTTGTGTGATTTTTACTCTTAAATTCCATTATGTGGAATTTTGTATTGGTTAAACTTATCCATAAGACAAAAGGCAGGAAGATGATTTAAATATTTATTTACATGATTTTATTAGTTAATTTTAAATTTAAAGATGCGTAAATAAAGTAAGTAGCTCGTTCATGAAATAGCACAAGCCTATGCATTATTGTTCAATAGCAAATATCTGAATCCAACTAATCATTAGCAGAGTAATTATCGGTTTCATGGCTTTGTGTCCTTTTATTTCTGTTCTGATAATAACCTTGGTCACAAATGTTATTTAGCTTTTCGCTTAACAATGAACTGGCGAAATAATATTCAATCCAGCGAGGCAAATGTTAAAACCTAATTAATTACCCGGATGCTAAATTTGCACCGCGCTAACACTTTCCTGCACCAATCAGGCACATTGCGCCCCAAAAAAGTGCGTTTATCGCATTAATTTGGCGAAATATTTCCTGCCCGATCACAAAAGCAATATTTCATTTTGCCAATGCATAAATCCGCTAAATAAATTGCTGCTATTCAGCCCACATCAGACTGATATTCACTTTTTATGCAATTAATGTGAATAGCATTACTTCTTAAGTTATTGATATTTCGTAGTGGCAAGACGTTTATGCATTTTTGTGGCTGGCTGGCACGCTATCTGCAAGATACAGTAGAGCTGCCACTTAACATTTTTAACAATTTCAAAACAAAAGCTTCACCGGGTGTGAAGCAGGAGAAAGGGCTATGTCACAGCAGGTTTCGCGTCAAAATTTCGATCAATGGATGATGCCAGTTTATGCACCCGCGGCTTTTGTACCGGTTCGTGCTGAAGGTTCTACGCTGTGGGATCAACAAGGCAAAGAGTATATTGATTTCGCCGGTGGCATTGCCGTTAACGCCTTGGGTCATGCGCATCCCGCGTTGCAGCAGGCGCTGACCGAACAGGCGAGCAAACTGTGGCATACCGGTAACGGCTACACCAACGAACCGATCTTGCGTTTCGCCAAACAATTGATTGATGCCACCTTTGCCGATCGCGTGTTCTTCTGTAACTCCGGCGCCGAAGCGAATGAAGCCGCGCTGAAGCTGGCGCGTAAAACTGCGCACGACCGTTTCGGCGCTGAGAAAAATGGCATCGTTGCCTTTAATAACGCCTTCCACGGTCGCACGCTGTTTACCGTAACAGCCGGCGGACAACCGGCCTATTCCCGTGATTTCGCGCCGCTGCCGCCAGCGGTAGAACACGCTAATTTCAACGATCTGGCCTCGGCGGCCGCGCTGATCAATGACCAAACCTGCGCGGTGATCGTCGAGCCGATTCAGGGGGAAGGCGGCGTGCTGCCAGCCGATCCGTCTTTCCTGCGCGGGCTGCGCGAACTCTGCGATAAGCATCATGCGGTGCTGATTTTTGATGAAGTACAGAGCGGCGTGGGGCGTACCGGTTCGCTGTACGCCTATATGCACTACGGCGTGACGCCGGATGTATTAACCACCGCCAAAGCGCTGGGCGGCGGCTTCCCGATTGGCGCCATGCTGACGCGTGAAGATTTGGCGCAGGTAATAGGCGTCGGCACGCACGGCACCACGTACGGCGGCAACCCGCTGGCGGGCGCCGTCGCGGGCAAAGTGATGGAGTTGATTAATCAGCCAGCCTTTATGGCGGGCGTAACCGAGCGTCATCAATGGTTTGTTACTGCGTTGCAGGAACTTAACCAGCGTCTGCCGGTGTTTAAAGAAGTGCGCGGATTGGGACTGCTGATTGGCGCGGTGCTGAACGACGATTTCGCCGGTAAAGCCAAACAGTTCAACCTCACTGCGGCCGAAGAGGGCGTGATGGTGCTGATTGCCGGTGCCAATGTGGTGCGTTTTGCGCCAGCGCTGAACATCAGCGAGCGTGAAGTAAAAGAAGGCCTGGCGCGCTTCGAACGTGCCTGTGAACGCGTGCTCAAAGGAGCCACATCATGATGGTGATTCGCCCCGTCGAACGTGACGATCTTTCGCAGTTGTTGTCGCTGGCGGGCAAAACCGGGGGCGGCTTAACCTCGCTGCCTGCGGATAGCGATACGCTCAAAGCCCGTATTGAGCGTTCGCTGCTCACCTGGCAAGGTGCGCTGCCGCCTGCCGAACAAGGCTATGTGTTTGTGCTGGCCGACAGCGAAGACAATCGCGCCGTCGGCATTTGCGCCATTGAAGCAGCGGTGGGTTTGCAGGATCCCTGGTACAACTTCCGCGTCGGCACGCAGGTGCACGCCTCGAAAGAGCTGAATGTGTATGCCAGCCTGCCGACGCTGTCGCTGAGCAACGATCACACCGGCAGCAGCGAGCTGTGCACGCTGTTCCTCGATCCCGATTACCGCGATGGCAAAAACGGCCATCTGCTGTCGAAATCGCGTTTTCTGTTTATGGCTAACTTCCGCGACCGCTTTATGAAACACGTGGTGGCGGAGATGCGTGGCGTCAGCGATGAGAATGGCCACTCGCCCTTCTGGGACAGTGTCGGCAGCCGCTTCTTCTCGATGGAGTTCAGCAAAGCCGATTTCCTCAGCGGCACAGGCCAGAAAGCTTTTATCGCCGAGCTGATGCCCAAACATCCGCTCTACATTCATTATCTGTCTGAAGCGGCGCAAAAAGTAATTGGCGAAGTCCATCCGAAAACCGCGCCGGCGCGTGCGGTGCTGGAGGCGGAAGGCTTCCGCTATCTCAACTATGTCGACATCTTCGACGGCGGCCCGACGCTGGAGTGCGAAATCGATCGCATCCGTGCCATTCGCAAGAGTCGCCAGTTAACCGCAGAGAGCGGTGCCCCCGATGAAAGCTGGCCGCTGTGTCTGGTGGCAAACGCCGATTACCAGCATTTCCGCGTGGCGCTGCTGCCGGTGGATATGGCATCCGGCACGGTGAAACTGACTGAAAGCCAGCGCGCGGCGCTGCACTGCAACATTGGCGATCAACTGCGTGTGGTCACGCTGTGTCGCGAGGAGAAAAAAGCATGACGCATTTTATACAAGGTCAATGGGTGACCGGCGGCGCTGATGCCCTGAGCAAACAGAATCCGGTAACCGGCGAAACGCTGTGGCAGGGCAAAGCGGCATCGGCAGCACAAGTGGCTACGGCCTGCGAAGCGGCGCGCGCGGCGTTCCCGCAGTGGGCTAGAAAACCGTTTGCGGAACGTCAGGCGCTGGTGGAAGGTTTTGCCCGTCTGCTTGAAAGCCATAAAACCGCGCTGGCGGAAACCATCGCCCAGGAAACCGGTAAACCGCGCTGGGAAACGCTGACCGAAGTGCAGGCGATGATCAACAAAATCGCCATTTCGATTAAAGCCTATCACAGCCGCACCGGCGAACAGGCCGACGGTGAGAGCTCGTTGCGCCATCGTCCGCACGGCGTGCTGGCGGTGTTTGGTCCGTATAATTTTCCCGGTCATCTGCCGAACGGCCATATCGTGCCGGCTCTGCTGGCGGGGAACTGCGTGGTGTTTAAGCCAAGCGAGCTGACGCCGCTGACGGCAGAAAAAACCGTACAGCTGTGGGAACAAGCCGGTTTACCGGCGGGCGGGATGGCGCTGCTACAGGGCGGGCGTGAAACCGGCCAGGCGCTGGCCAATGCAGCGCAAATTGATGGCCTGTTGTTTACCGGCAGCGCCGCTACCGGCTATCACCTGCATCGTCAGTTCGCCGGGCAGCCTGAAAAAATGCTGGCGCTGGAGATGGGCGGCAACAATGCGCTGATTGTCGAAGATCCCTCTGATCTCGATGGTGCGGTACATATCGCTATTCAGTCGGCCTTTATTACCGCCGGACAGCGCTGCACCTGTGCGCGTCGTCTGCTGGTGAAGCGGGGCGCGGCGGGCGATGCCTTCCTGCAGCGTTTGGTTGAGGTCAGCGCGCGCTTGCAGCCTGGCGCATGGAATGCCGAACCGCAGCCGTTTATGGGCAGCGTGATTTCACCCGTCGCCGCCGGACATATTTTTGCCGCCTGGCAGCAGCAGGTGGAAAAGGGCGGAAAAGTGTTGCTCGGCATGCACTGGCCGGATCGCGACAGCGCCATCATCACACCGGGCATCATTGATGTGACCGAAGTGAAAGAGTTAGCGGATGAAGAGGTGTTTGGTCCGCTGCTGCAGGTGATTCGCTACGACAGCTTCGAGCAGGCGATTGCCATCGCCAATAACACCCGTTATGGCTTGTCATGCGGCCTGATTTCGCCCCAGCGCGCGCAGTTTGATCAGCTGTTGCTGGAGGCGCGCGCCGGTATTGTTAACTGGAACAAACCGCTGACCGGCGCGGCCAGCACCGCACCTTTTGGTGGCATTGGCGCCTCGGGGAATCATCGTGCCAGCGCGTGGTACGCCGCTGATTACTGCGCGTGGCCAATGGCGTCGCTGGAGAGTCCGAGCCTGGCGCTGCCGGGCAGCTTATCGCCGGGCCTCGATTTCTCGGCGCAGGGAGCGAAATAATGAAAGCGTTTGAAGCTAACTTTGATGGGCTGGTCGGCCTGACGCATCACTACGCGGGATTATCGTTTGGTAACGAAGCCTCGACGCGCAATCAGCTGCAACCCTCTAACCCGCGTCTGGCGGCGAAACAGGGCTTGCTGAAGATGAAAGCGCTGGCGGATATGGGCTACGTGCAGGGCGTGATCCCGCCGCACGAACGTCCTAATTTGCCGCTGCTGCGCCAACTTGGTTTTAACGGCAGCGATGAGCAGGTGCTGGCGCAGGCGGCGAAGCAGGCGCCGCAGCTACTGTCGGCGGCCAGCTCCGCCTCAGCCATGTGGGTGGCCAATGCCGCCACGGTGTCGCCGTCGGCGGATAGTGCCGATGGTCGCGTGCATTTCACCGTTGCCAATCTGAATAACAAATTCCACCGCGCTATTGAGGCGCCGGAAACGGCCGATCTGCTGCGCGCCATTTTCCGTCATCCGCAGCACTTCAGCGTGCACGATGCGCTGCCGCAGGTGGCGCAGTTCGGTGATGAAGGCGCGGCCAATCACAATCGCTTCGGCAGTGATTATGGCGATGCGGGCGTGCAGCTGTTTATTTATGGCCGCGATGGGCAGCAGCAGGGCGCAACACCGGCACGTTATCCGGCGCGCCAAACCCGTGAAGCCAGCGAAGCGGTGGCGCGTTTGCATCAGCTCGATGCGCAGCGCACGCTGTTTGCCCAGCAAAATCCGGCGGTGATCGATCAGGGCGTGTTTCATAACGATGTGATTGCGGTGAGCAATCAGCAGGTGCTGTTCTGCCATCAGGATGCCTTTGTTAATCAACCGCAATTGCTCAACGACCTCGCCGCGCGCGTTAGCGGTTTCCAGCCGATTGAAGTGCCGCGCGATAAAGTGTCGGTGACCGATGCGGTCAATACCTATCTGTTTAACAGCCAGCTATTGCAGCGTGCCGATGGCGGTATGCTGCTGGTGCTGCCCGAAGAGTCGCGCCAGCATGCGGGCGTGTGGCGTTATCTCAGCGAGCTGGTAGAGAGTGGCGGGCCAATTCGTGAACTGAAAGTGTTCGATCTGCGTGAAAGCATGTTTAACGGCGGCGGCCCGGCCTGTTTACGTCTGCGCGTAGTGTTAACCGAAACCGAGCGTCAGGCGCTGAATCCGGCGGTGCTGATGAACGATCGTCTGTTCGCCACGCTCAACGATTGGGTGGATCGCCACTACCGCGATCGCCTAACCCAGGCCGATTTAGCCGACCCGCAACTGCTGCGTGAAGGGCGCACCGCGCTGGATGAGCTGACGAAGCTGCTAGACTTAGGCAGTGTCTACGCGTTTCAGCGTTAACGCCGGGGTGAGAGGTTCGCCCCACGTCGTTAAAAAGGAGTGAACATGCAGGATTTTTTACAGCAGACTTTGTCTGGTGAGCCGCCACAGCAAAGAGAGGGCAGCAACGATCATCTGAGTTGGCAATGGCATAACGAGGGACTGATGTCCCTCACGCCGCATACGCCCACACAGCAGGCGCTGGTGCTCTCTGCGGGCATTCACGGCAACGAAACCGCGCCGGTGGAGATTCTCAATCTGTTGCTGACGCCATTATTAAAGGGCGAGAAACCGCTGGCGGTGCGTTTGCTGGTGATTTTGGGTAACCCCGCCGCGTTGCGCAGCGGCAAACGCTACCAGCAATACGATATCAACCGCCTGTTTGGTGGCCGCTGGCAGCAGGTGGCCGATGTACCGGAAGCGCAGCGTGTGTTGCAGCTCGAGCAGGAGCTCGAGAGTTTCTGGCGTGCCTGTCTCGATCACGAAGTGCGCTGGCACCTTGATCTGCATACCGCGATTCGCGGCTCGTATCATGCGCGTTTTGGCGTGATGCCGCTGAATCCTAATCCGTGGCCCGAACAGTTTATGCACTGGCTGGCGGCGGCAGAAATGGAGGCGCTGGTGTTCCACCGTTCACCGGGCGGCACCTTCACCCATTACAGCTGTGAGCACCATAATGCGGCGAGCTGCACGCTGGAGCTCGGCAAGGCGTTGCCGTTTGGTGAGAACGATTTGAGTCAGTTTAGCGGCGTGCAACGGGCGCTGGCGGCGTTGCTGTATGGCGAGACCTTGCCGGAGGTGCGCGAGCAGCCGCGCCATTATCGCGTGGCGCAGCAGCTGACCCGTCACGGTGATAAGTTTGTGTTGCACATGGGGCCAGAGACGCTGAACTTCACCGCTTTCCCGCAGGGCACACTGCTGGCGGAAGAGGGCGATCGGCGCTACTACGTGCAGCAAGCGCGCGAGTATGTGCTGTTCCCCAATCCGAATGTCGCGCCGGGATTGCGCGCCGGGCTGATGTTGGTGGAGGAGAATGAACAGACGCAGGCGCTGGCGTTGTAATTTTCCCTCACCCTAACCCTCTCCCGCAGGCGGGAGAGGGAATCGAACGAGCTAACATGTTGCAGCGTTTCCCTCTCCCTGTGGGAGAGGGCCAGGGTAAGGGCATCAAAGTGCAGAGGCGTTAAAACCGCCGACATTTCCCTTCCTGAAAACCGACAATACCGTTACACTCCTCCTTAATTCCTGCGTTTTTCCCTTGATTGTCATAAACTTTTGCAATTCCTCACGCATTTCTTCTCTTTCTCTCCATGATTGCCTGATCTCTGTCTTTTATGCTTTCAGGGCTTTACTCAGCCTCTGAATAGTTGACGTTCAGCGTCGTATGCTTGTTTCCGAAGACGCGACACTGGCTGTCGTCATTAAACTGATAAGTAAGGACAATATTATGCGTAAATTAACTTCTGTGTTCCTGGCTACCGCAATGGCTCTTGGTGCTGCAAATATCGTCCATGCAGCGGCTGACAATCTGACTCCGCCGCCAGCAGGCAGCGAAAAACCGATGCACAAGCCGCCGATGCGCCATCACGGTATGGAGATGATGTTTAAAGGTCTGAACCTGACCGATGCGCAGAAAGCGCAGATCAAAACTATCCTGCGTGATGGTCACAAAGAGATGAAGCGCCCGTCGCTGGAAGAGCGTCGTGCTGACCATGCCATCATCGCTTCCGATACCTTCGACCGTGCGAAAGCCGAAGCGCAGGCTGAGAAGATGACCGCGAACGCCAAAGATCGTGCGCTGCAGATGATGGAAACCCAGAACAAGATCTACAACGTGCTGACACCAGAGCAGAAGAAACAGTACAACGCGAACTTTGAGAAGCGCTTAACCGAGAAAGGCCCGCACGATGGCAAAATGACGCCACCGCCGGCTGATGCTGAATAAGTTCTTTCGCTAACTGAATAGAGACCGCCGGGGTTGTCCATCGCATCTGATGCTTTGGGCAACCTCGGCGGTTTTGTTTTTAAAGTTCGATCAGCGGGAACACGCCAGAAAGCAGCGGACGACAGAGGATTTTATAGCCGTCATGATCGAAACCGTGCGAGGCGCGCTGCAGCTGGCGTGCTTCGGCTTCACTGTTTACCGATCCCAGCCAGAACCAGTGATCGATCACATGAATTTGTGTAATGTCCGTGCCCGTTTCCACCATGCCAACCGGGCCTTGCCACGGCCAGCACTGAATGCGCATTTGCTCTAACGCCGCATGTAAGCGCTGCTGATGCTCAGCAACCGATTCGTTACCGCAGCAGGCACCGGCGCAGCGTTTCAGGGCGGAGCGAAAACAGCCGCGTCCCGGGCGCAACGATTCCAGCCCCAGCAAGCCGTGACACAAACGCTGCTCATCGGCGATGGCTTTTAGCTTCTCCAGCGCGGCAAAGCGACTGCGAAACAGGCCATAGAGATTGGGCGAGCGCGAGAAGTCGAGATCCTTTGCATATACCACCTGCGGCGCACCGTCACCCAGCTGCAGCGAACAGAGCTGGCGATTCTTACGCAGGCGCTTATTAAATAGCGGCTGTTGCGTTTTGATCATCTGCGCTTCCAGCAGCTGTGCGCCGACGTCGCCAGCCGTGGGGATCCAGGTGACGCGTCGCGCCTGACGCAGCATTTTGGCTTCATCGGGCGTACGGAAATGCGCCATCACCCGACTGCGCAGGTTGACGCTTTTGCCGATATACAACGGCAGATTTTCGCTTTCACCGTGAAAGGTATAGACGCCCGGCTGGTTGGGTAAACCTTCCAGCCACTGACGTAAATGTTCGGGGTATTGATAGATTGCTGCCGCATCGAAATCGAGGCGGTGGCTGGCTGCACGTCTGACCAAAGCACACTCCAATTACTGGTTGTCTATCCAGTGTATCAAACTGCGCTTTTTCTCGCCACTTTAGGTTCTGATTTGCATTGGTCGCCATGAATGGCGACCCTGCGGTGATTTGGCGGGGGCGCATTTATGCGCACTTGCGTAACTTACGGTTTCCAGAAATCGTCGAACACGGTGATCGGCGGGCGACGTTTGTGTTCGGTTTTCAGATACCAGCCTTCGATGGTTTTCGCTGCAGCAGCATCGATGGTTTTACCTTCCAGATAAGCATCGATTTGCTGATAAGTGACGCCGAGCGCTACTTCATCCTGCAAGCCGGGACGATCATCTTCCAAATCGGCGGTCGGATGTTTGAGATAGAGGTGCTCCGGGCAGCCCAGCGTTTTCAGCAGCTGTTTGCCCTGGCCTTTGTGCAGTCGGAAGATCGGGTTGATGTCGCTGCCGCCGTCACCGTACTTGGTGAAGAAACCGGTGATCGCTTCTGCCGCATGGTCAGTACCGACCACCACGCCTTTGGTCATGCCAGCAATGCTGTACTGCGCTTTCATGCGCTCACGCGCTTTTTCATTGCCGCGCACGAAATCCGACACCGTGATACCTGCGTCTTTCAACGCACGTTCGCTGGCCAGAATCGCTTCTTTAATGTTCACCACCAGCGTGCGGTCCGGCTGGATAAACGCCAGCGCATCCTGACAATCCTGCTCATCGGCCTGCACGCCATACGGCAAACGCACGGCGATAAAGGTGTAATCGTTATCGCCGCTCTCTTCACGCAGTTCGCGAATCGCGGTTTGCGACAAGATGCCGGTTAGCGTCGAATCCTGGCCGCCGCTGATGCCGAGCACCAGCGTTTTCAAAAAGGGATGGGCTTTCAGGTAAGACTTCAGAAAATCAACGCTGACGCGGATCTCCTGCTGCGGGTCGATAACGGGCTTTACACCAAGGGCTTCAATGATTTCCTGTTGCAGTGACATGAACCTCTCCTCAAGTCAGTAGCCTGACGGCACAATGCGAATCATCTGCTAAAGCTAACGCCTCTCCCCACAAACAACAAGCCGCACGTCTTGTTGTCCAGGTTATTTGCTGGCAAATCAGGCGTTTTTTGCCTTCTGCACCAGCAGATTGAACGACACAATCGCCAGCATAAAGCAGCCAAAGATGGTGCCGGTCATGCTCGCCACCGATGTGCCGCCCAGGCCGGTGATCGGCACGCTGATAGCACCAAAGGTGAACATGCACACGCCAATCACCGCCGAGGCGCTGCCCGCACGCTGGCCCTGGCTCTGCATCGCCAGCGAAGAAGCGGTGGTAGCAATCACGCCGTTACTGGCAATGGTGAAGAACAGTGCGACCAGCAGAATCGGCAGCGCCGCGCCGGTAAGTCCCGCCAGCAGCAAACAGCTCGAAGCGATAAATGCCAGCGTCAGGCCGCCTTTCAGCACGCGGTATTCACCCCACAGCGGACAGAGGCGCGCACTGGTTTGTGATGCAATAATCAGGCCGAGACCGTTGGCAGCGAAGCAGAAGCTGAAGGCTTGCGGGGTCAGCCCGTAAAGCTGTTGCAGTACAAACGGCGAGGCGCCGATGTAGGCAAACATGCCGGACATCATAAAACCTTGCGTCAGGCAGAAGCCCATAAACTGACGATGGGTGACGACCTGGCCGAGCGCCGCCCAGGTAGAAAAGATCGAGCCCTGACTGCGGCGCTCAGGCGGTAAGGTTTCGTGCAATTTCCAGCGGGCGAGAAAGATCAACACGATGGCGATGCAGCCGAGCACCACGAAAATGCCGCGCCAGTTGAGCACCGTCATCAAGGCTCCGCCCAGCACCGGCGCACCAATTGGCGCTAACCCGTTGACCAGCATCAGCAGGGCAAAGAAACGCGTCAGTTCATGACCGCTGTACATATCACGGGCAATCGCACGCGACAGCACCGCGCCGCCTGCGCCCGCCAATCCTTCAAACAAACGTGCCACCAACAGCGAGTTGATATCTTTTGCCAGCGCACAGCCAATCGAGGCAATAAACAGCAGCACCAGCGATAACAGCAGCGGACGCAGGCGACCAAATTTGTCGCTCATTGGCCCAAACAGCAACTGACCGGCACCCAAACCGAGCAAGCCGGCGGTAAGGCTCAGCTGCGCCGTGGCGGTTTCGGTGTGCAGATCGCGCGCCAGTTCCGGCAGCGCCGGCAGGTAAAGATCGATACAAAGTGGCCCGAGCGCCGCGAGCAGGCCCAGCGTGATGGCATAAACCAGCCGATGAGAAGGTGCAGGTGTCATTAATCCTCTGTCTTTATTCATTGCTATAGGTATTTTTTCGCGGGTGATTATACGAACCGTAGCGCATCAACACAGCATTTTTACCAAATCCTAACGCTTCGGAATTTAGCTAAATTTATCCCATAAAGTTGATAAATCTGGATTTATGTTCCAGGCTAATTTCACACGGACAAAAAAACGAGGAACAACAACATGAATAAAGTGATGGGATGTATCGCTGCCGCTATGACGCTGGCAGCCCTGTCTGGTTGTACGACTTATGACAAAGCCGAAAGCTACGTAACCAAGCCGGTAGTGAAGGATGTTAAGAAAGGTATGACGCGCGATCAGGTTCGCCAGATTGCTGGTCCAGCCTCTACTGAAATCACCATGGTTCACGCCCGCGGTACTTGCCAGACTTACGTGATTGGCGAGCGCGACGGCAAACCGCAGACCTATTTCGTTAGCTATAACGATACCGGTCGCGTCATGAACTACGGTTTCCAGAGCTGTAAAGACTACGATACCGATCCGCAAGCGGCTCAGTAATCGCAGCAGAACAAGAAACGGCCCGTCATTGACGGGCCGTTTTTCGTTGTGGCGCTTATAAACCGTAGGGACGCGGCACTTCGATATACTCGCCGCCAATCTCGCGCTGGTAGTAATGGCCTTCCTGTACGTAATAGCGCTTGCCGTTGAAATCCAGCACGCGCATTCCGCCGCCCGGCGGGGCTTCAGGCGGCTGCACCACCACATAGGTGTCGCCCTGACGCTGATAGTAGTTACCGTTCAGCAT
>NZ_DALYOQ010000039.1:29333-40363 GCF_031974595.1 Pantoea sp. CTOTU46764
CGCCCAGCAACACTGCGGTTGCCGCTTCCGGTAAGAAATGCAGCGGGCCGGGACCGCCCCAATGTGGACCGCCACCCCAATGCGGGCCAGGACCGGGGCCCCAACCGCCGGGATGGGCAAAACTGATTGCTGGTGTTAATAAGGTTAACGCCAGCACCGAGGCGATAACTGTTTTCATCGGTGATTCTCCTGCTGTGACTGACAGCAGAATTGGCCTTCCTGAGCGAAAACTCAAGCGAAAAGCGGCTGATTTTTCCTCTGTTTACCATGCTTAACGTTTTCCTGACGCTAGCGCCATGATTGGGAGGAATTAGGGAGGAAAGGACATAAAAAAACGGCAGACCTTGCGGTCTGCCGTTGTTGGAACGCATCACATTTAGCGGTGTGCCAGTTCGGCGTGCTCGTCGCTCTCCAGCACTTTTTTGTCGGTCAATCCGAGCCAGCGGCTGGTGAGTGAACCGGCGGTCATTGAACCATTGACGTTGAGCGCGGTACGGCCCATATCGATCAGCGGCTCGATGGAGATCAGCAGCGCGACCAACGTCACCGGCAAGCCCATCGCAGGCAGCACAATCAGTGCGGCGAAGGTAGCACCGCCGCCGACGCCGGCCACACCGGCAGAACTCAGCGTTACGATACCCACCAGCGTCGCAATCCACATTGGGTCAAACGGGTTAATACCCACGGTTGGCGCAACCATCACTGCCAGCATGGTCGGATAGAGACCCGCACAACCGTTCTGACCGATGGTGGCACCGAACGACGCCGAGAAGCTGGCGATCGATTCCGGCACGCCAAGGCGACGCGTCTGCGTTTCCACGTTCAGGGGAATACTGGCGGCGCTGGAGCGGCTGGTGAAGGCAAAGGTGATCACCGGCCACACTTTACGGAAGAAGCGCATTGGGTTGATGCCGTTAATCGACAGCAGCAGCGCGTGCACGGCAAACATGATTGCCAGACCGAGATAAGAGGCCACCACGAAGCCACCCAGCTTGATGATGTCTTGCAGGTTGGAACCGGCCACCACTTTGGTCATCAGCGCCAGTACGCCGTACGGCGTCAGCTTCATGATCAAACGCACCAGCTTCATCACCCAGGATTGCAGGGTATCGATCGCCACCAGTACGCGCTCGCCTTTTACCTTGTCATCTTTCAGCAGTTGCAGCGCCGCTACACCGAGGAAGGCGGCGAAAATCACTACGCTGATGATCGAGGTTGGATTGGCGCCAGCCAGATCGGCAAACGGGTTTTTCGGAATGAAGGAGAGCAGCAGCTGCGGCGTGCTGAGATCAGCCACTTTGCCTACGTAGTTGCTCTGAATCGCGGTCAGACGCGCGGTTTCCTGCGCACCCTGCACCAAACCTTCAGCGCTCAGGCCAAACAGGCCGGTCACCAGCACACCGACCAGCGCGGAGATGGCGGTGGTAAACAGCAGCACGCCAATGGTCAGCACGCTGATTTTACCCAGCGATGAGGCATTGTGCAGACGCGCGACCGCACTCAGGATCGAAGCGAAAACCAGCGGCATCACAATCATCTGCAACAGTTGCACGTAGCCGTTACCGACGATGTTGAACCAGCCAATCGACGCTTTCACCGTTGGGCTGTTTTCGCCATAGATGGTTTGCAGCGCCAGACCAAATGCCACACCGAGAACCAAACCGGTCAGCACGCGCTTTGACAGGCTCCAGCTTTGGTTGCCAATGCGATTCAGCAGAATCAGCAGCGCGACACACGCCACGATATTAATAATGAGGGGAAAATCCATGCTCAACTCCAGAGTGTGACGCGCCATCGCCCTGGGATGGCACGTAAAACAGTAAGTCCCCGTTAGGGAATATTTAGAATGTTATCAGTTCAGCGTGGGGCGGGCTTATACCCAAAAAGAATGTTTTATAACTTTATCGCTTGATTCGACTGGTTATTGACCGTTTTGACCATTAACCAACCGACCGACGCCATTTTGTAGCGTATTGAACAGTTGTTCCGGCCAGCCGTTGGCACCAAAAGAGGGCATGCCGGGCGGGAACCATAACGCATAACCGACCAGCGCCAGACAAAGTGCTCTCTCCAGCTGGTTCCCTTTCTGGCTATTCAGGATGGGCAAACGGAAGCGCCAGCGGCAAGGCCACAGTAAAGGCACGCCAGCGGGCGTTAGCATATCGGCGACAATATGGCTGAGATAGCCTAGCGTCATACCTTGCAGCACATCGGCGGGCAGAAACCAGTCGGCGGGCACATTGAGCTGAAATAGCCACAAGCTCACCGCTACCGCCAGCAAACTGTGGGTAAAACCGCGATGACCAAAGGCGCGGGCGATGGGATGTGATAGCCACTTTAATCGCTGGCCTAACACGGATTTAGGGTGATCGATATCGGGCAGCAGGCAGGTTAACAGCGCAGCAGGCACTAAATGCCACCAATCGGCGCTGGCCAGGACTGGCGTCAGCTCCGCGCGCTTGGCAAAAATGGCGCTGGCAATGGCAAAAATGATATGGCCTTCGGCCGTCATGATGAAACCTGGCTGCATAAAACTGTCGATGCATCCAGTATAGGGATTTATCCAGTGAATGAGAATGGTGACGCTGTAACGAAGCGTTAATATTTTTCACTTTCCCGCGTCACAATGACGCGGGAAAATAACGGGTTAGCTTAGCGCGCTAACCATCCGCCATCCACGGCCAGTGTATAACCTTGCACATAATCGGAGGCGCTAGAGGCGAGGAACACAATCGGGCCCATCATGTCGTCCGGGACGCCCCAACGACCCGATGGAATGCGGCCCAGAATTTCTTCGTTGCGAGACTCATCGCTGCGCAGCTGTTCAGTGTTATTGGTGGCCATGTAGCCTGGCGCAATGGCGTTAACGTTGATGCCATGCTTGGCCCATTCGTTGGCCATCAGACGGGTTAACCCCATCACCGCGCTTTTTGATGCGGTATAAGAAGGCACGCGAATGCCGCCCTGGAACGACAGCATCGAGGCGATATTGATGATCTTGCCACCGTTGCCTTGCGCGATAAACTGACGTGCGACCTGCTGCGACAGGAAGAACAGGCTTTTGCTGTTGATGTTCATTACATCATCCCAATCCTGTTCGCTGAAGTTGAGTGCATCCTCGCGGCGAATGATGCCGGCGTTATTAACCAGAATGTCGATGCGACCGGCCACCGCCACCACCTGTTCAACAATGTGCGGCACAACGGACGGTTTGGTCAGATCGGCCTGAATCGACCAAAAACGGCGGCCTAACGCCTCCACTTTGGCCTGCGTGTCATCCGGCCCGGCGCGATTGACACCAATTATGTCACATCCTGCCTGCGCCAGACCCAGCGCCATACCTTGTCCCAAACCGGTATTGCAGCCGGTGACCAGTGCGACTTTGCCTGCAAGATTAAATGCGTTGAGTATCATGATCCGCTCCTTGTTAGCGCAGCGCGCTGATGGCGACGTGGTCCATGTCATCGAATACCTGGTTTTCGCCCACCATGCCCCAGATAAAGGTATAGCGTTGTGTTCCCACGCCCGCGTGAATCGACCAGCTCGGTGAAATTACCGCCTGCTCGTTGTGAACTAAGAGATGACGCGTCTCCTGCGGCTGGCCCATCATGTGGAACACGGCGCTGTCGTCGGCCATATCGAAGTAGAAATAGACTTCCATGCGGCGTTCGTGGGTGTGACACGGCATGGTGTTCCACAGGTTGCCGTCATCGAGGCGGGTTAATCCCATGGTTAACTGGCAGGTTGGCAACACGTCGGGCACGATGAATTTATTGATGGTGCGGCGATTCGAGGTGGCGGCATCGCCTAACGTGGCTTTCACTGCCTCGGCGAGGGTGATTTTTTTGTCCGGATAATGAGTGTGTGCCGGCGCGCTGTTGTAGTAAAACTTCGCTGGATGATTGGCATCGCTACTACGGAAAATTACGCTCTGCGCGCCTTGTCCGACATACAACGCTTCCTGATTACCGATTTCCCAGGTTTTGCCATCCACGTCAATGAATCCCGGCCCGCCAATGTTGATTACACCGAGTTCGCGGCGTTCGAGGAAGTAACTGACGCCCAGTTGCTTACCCACTTCATGGCCGATGGTCACGGATTTCTGTACCGGCATTACGCCGCCGATGATGATGCGATCGATATGGCTATAAGTGAGGGTGTAATTGTCGGCGTCGAAAATCATGTCGATCAGAAACTCACGGCGCAGGCCGTCAGTGTCCAGTGTTTTGGCATGTTCGCTATGAATGCTTTGACGAATGTCCATCTCAGGCCTCTTAAGAGTCAAAGGAAGTGGTCCCGATGCGGGTCTTTGGGCATCTTAAGGAGGATGGGATGTGAATTCAATAAAAATGAAACGATGTTTTATTTATTTGCGTGTGCGATCAAATTGCACAAAAAAGCCCGCGATAAGCGGGCTGCGGTTAACCGTGCAGATGCTCGGGTTTGAGCTGGGTTAAATCATCAATAATCACATTGGCTAACGCCCAACGCGCATCATCACGATGATCGGCCGCTGGCACCACAATCGAGCGCATGCGTGCGGCTTTGGTGGCAATCATGCCGTTGAAGGAATCTTCCAGCGTCACGCAGTTAAGCGGATCGATGCCCAGTTTGGCGGCAGCGTCGAGATAGACCTGCGGGTGCGGTTTGCTGTACGGCAGCGCTTCCGCAGACGCCAGCACATCAAAGTATTTGCGCAGGTCAAACATCTCCAGCACGCGCTCCAGCATATGCAGCGGCGAGGCGGAGGCGAGGCCGATTTTCAAACCTTGCTGCTGGCACAGCTGCAGCGCCTGCTCCACGCCAGGCAGCAGTGGACGCGTCTCTTCAACCAGCGCCAACGCGCGGGCGATGATGCGTTGGGTGACTTCCTGCTGATCCGGGCCGTTCCACGGCAGCGCTTCAAACCACATGCGCACAGTTTGATCGATACGCAGACCCAGCGTATCGGGCAACTCGTGACGCCGGGTGATATCAACGCCAAGGCTGGCGAAGATATCCAATTCCGCCTGATCCCACAGCGGTTCTGAGTCGATCAACAATCCGTCCATATCAAAGATGGCGGCCACTACAGGACGACGATATGACATACAACTGCTCCCTTGGAAATTTGGCTTACCTTAGCACGAGTACCGGAGAAAGCCGACTTGCGGCAGGCCACGCATTTTTCAGGAAAAATTGCAGTAGTGCAGGTAGACTTAGGCAAAACTATTATCGGTTCAGGGAGACACCATGACTTACCAACAGGCTGGCCGCATCGCCATCCTTAAGCGAGTGGCTGGCTGGGTGATTTTTATACCAGCATTGTTATCCACCCTTATTTCGCTGCTGGGCTTTATGTTTAAGCACAGTGAAAAGCAGCCAGGCATTGATGCCGTGATGCTCGATTTTGTCCATGTTATGGTCGACATGGTGAAGTTCAATACGCCGTTCCTTGATGTATTTTGGCAGAACTCGCCGGTGCCGGAGTTTAATGGCGGCGCGAATATCGGCTTTTGGCTGATCTACATCCTGATTTTTGTTGGGATTGCGCTGCAGGCTTCGGGTGCACGGATGTGGCGTCAGTCGCGCCATATTAAAGAGGGCATTGAAGATCAGTTGATCATGGAACAGGCTAAAGGCAGTGAAGGGCGTACGCGAGCGCAGCTGGAAGAGAAAATCCATATGCCACGTCACACCATTTTCTTGCAGATTTTTCCGCTCTACATCCTGCCGATCATTATCGCTATCGCTGGCTACTTTGTACTGAAGCTGCTTGGCATGCTGTAACGCGTTAGGCCGGTCTGGCCTGACGTTCTCCCAACACGTCTTCATCTAACAACTGGCCGATGGCGAACTGCGCTTCGCCGGTCCAGTTGCCGCCGAACACATTGGCGCGATTGAGCAGGTAATAGAGCTGATAAACCGGCTGACGCTGCGAAAATCCGTCTTCCAGTGGCCAAACCGCGTGATAGCCATCATAAATCTGGCGCGGTAAATCGGCGTAGTAGCTCAGCATCGCCAGATCGCATTCGCGGTCGCCCCAATAGCAGGCGGGATCGAACAGCCACGGACCGGTTGCGCTGCCAGCGCAGTTGGCGGGCCACAAATCGCCGTGTAATAAAGAGGGTTGCGGATGGTGGTTGGCAAGTGTGTGCTGCACGCAATCGACAATCAGCTCGGTATCGCCATAGTGCACGCCTTTTTCCGCAGCCAGTTGCAGCTGCCAGCCGATGCGCTGCTCAGCAAAGAATACCGACCAGCGACGTAACCAACTATTCGGCTGCGGTGAAGTGGTGATGTTGTTATCGAAATCGAGACCAAATTGCGTCTGCTCGCTCCATTGGTGCAGATGGGCTAACTGCTGGCCGAGTTGGAAGGCACTCTGATCGGTAAAAGGTTGAGGTGGAATATATTCCAGCAGCAGGAAGCTGGTATCACGATCGTTACCGACGCCATACACCTTCGGTACGCGAACGGTTTGCGTGCGCGCCAGCAGGTCGAGTTGATCGGCTTCCCAGCTAAACAAGGTGAGCATGTCGCGGGTGTTACATTTGACGAACACATCTAACTCGCCATAGCGGATACGCCAGGCGGGATGGACATCGCCACCGGGAAGTTCCTGACGGTCGGTGATTTCAGCCTCACCGGCGTGCTCGCTTAACAGACGACTAATGGCTGACCACATCGGGTAATCCTCTTTGTTCGCTGCGTGAATTCGATTGTAACGCGCAAAACCTGAGCAAACCTGGCGTCGATGCCGTTTTTTGCACTGCGTCAGGGTTGTTCTTTCAAAAATGCCTCTAGCGTGATGACGGTGACTTCAGGTTTTTGGCCGAGCGCGATTTGCGCGTATCCCGCGGCCTGCTCCGCCACTTCATGCTCCTCTAACGCGCTGACAATACCAAAGCTATTGGTGCCCAACTCATGCGGATGACCTTCATCATCACTTAAGGTGGTGCTATATCCGCCATTGATCATGGCGCTATTCACTGACTGCAGGTCGCCAAGTCCATTTTCCTGATATTTTAACGTGACAATGTAACGTTTGACATCATGGTCACTCATTATTCACCTCATTGTTATCGAACAGATTTCAGCGTAGACCAGCGGGCAAGATAGAGCGAATTTTAGGCGATTTATCAGCAGAAATGGCGGGTAAAGCTCTATCAAAAAAGTTCAGAAAATTCTTCTGGTTTTTGAGCTGCTATTTAAGTAATTGCCCCCTATAATGCGCAGCGAAAATGGGAAAAGTCCCATTAAAAGAGCGGTCCAGCGGCTTTCCAGGCTTTTTTTTGCGGATACATAATTTTTTACAAAACTTACGGTAAATTGCATTGATTGACCGGAGAAACGCTTCAGACTCTTCGTTTTTTAAACTGTCGTACGGGTTACTTTTAATGAAAGCCTTTAACAAGCTGTCCGCTGTTTTATTGCTCTCTGCTGGAGCATTTTGTCACCAGGCATTTGCAGATAACGCCGTTTTCACCTCCATGGATGACCCTTCAACGGCGAAACAACCGTTTGAAGGCAGTGCGTCAGCGGGTTACCTGGCTCAAACCGGTAACACCACCAGTTCTTCGCTGAGTGCGGCTACCAATATGACGTGGTACCAAACCAATACCGCACTGAGCCTGTGGGGTAACGCTTCGAACAACTCCTCTAACGATGAGCGTTCATCTGAGACCTACAACATCGGTGGCCGTAGCCGTTATAACCTCAACAGCGCCGATTACCTGTTTGGTCAGGCGAGCTGGTTGAGCGACCGTTTCAACGGTTATGACTCACGTGATGTACTGACCGCCGGTTACGGTCGTCAGATCCTCAACGGTCCGGTTCACTCACTGCGTGCTGAATTCGGTCCGGGTGTGCGTTACGACGATTTCCATGAAGGCGGCCATGAAACTAAAGCATTGGGTTATGGTGCAGTGAGCTATCAATGGCAGCTGACAGATACCACCAAATTTATCCAGGGTGTTTCTGTGCTGAGCAGCTTCGGTGAAGACACCACGCTGAACTCAGAGACTGCACTGCAGGTGGCCATCAATGCTCACTTCGCGCTGAAGCTGGGCTACAACGTGACCTGGAACAACAATCCGCCGGAATCTGCACCGGATCGTACCGATACCAAAACCACGATCCAGCTCTCATACTCAATGTAAGCGAGACGGATGTGAATCACCGCTGCCAGGCCTGCGCCTCGCAGCGGTTTTTTTTATTTCTCTTTGGTTTAGCGAATTTCCGCACGGGTTTTGATCGGCGGCGAAAGCTGCTATTATCATCGCCGCTTTACATTCCTGGCGTCATTCCGACAACGTGGGTCTGACATCACGCCGGGTTACACACTACAAAACTCATTTTGCATGTAGGCTTTCGTGTGGCTTACCACTGCAATTAAGGATATGAAATGCCAGTAATTACTCTTCCTGATGGCAGCCAGCGCAGCTTTGACCGTCCGGTCAGCGTGATGGATATTGCGTTGGATATTGGACCGGGTTTGGCGAAAGCCTGTATCGCGGGCCGCGTGAATGGCGAGTTGGTTGATGCGGTTGATCCGATCACCGAGGACGCTCAGGTCGCGATTATTACCGCTAAAGACGACGCTGGTTTAGAAATCATTCGTCACTCTTGCGCACACCTGTTAGGGCATGCGATCAAGCAGCTGTGGCCAAACACCAAAATGGCTATCGGCCCGGTGATTGATAATGGTTTCTACTATGACGTCGACCTGGAACACACCTTAACCCAGGAAGATCTTGAGCTGCTGGAAAAGCGTATGCACCAGTTGGCTGAAAGCAACTACGATGTGGTGAAGAAAAAGGTGAGCTGGCAGGAAGCACGTGACGTGTTTGCTGAGCGTGGCGAAAGCTACAAAACCACTATTCTTGACGAGAACATCAGCTACGACGATCGTCCTGGCCTGTATCACCATGAAGAATACATCGACATGTGCCGCGGTCCGCACGTGCCGAATATGCGTTTCTGCCATCACTTCAAACTGCAGAAAATCTCCGGGGCTTACTGGCGCGGCAACAGCGACAACAAAATGCTGCAGCGTATTTACGGTACGGCCTGGGCGGATAAAAAGCAGCTGGCTGCTTATTTGCAGCGTCTGGAAGAAGCGGCGAAGCGCGATCACCGTAAGATCGGTAAGCAGCTTGATCTCTACCACATGCAGGAAGAAGCTCCGGGCATGGTGTTCTGGCACAATGACGGCTGGACCATCTTCCGCGAGCTGGAAGTGTTTGTGCGTACCAAGCTGAAAGAGTACGACTACCAGGAAGTGAAAGGTCCGTTCATGATGGACCGCGTGCTGTGGGAAAAAACCGGGCACTGGGAGAACTATAAAGAAGCAATGTTCACCACCTCTTCAGAGAACCGTGAATATTGCATCAAGCCGATGAACTGCCCAGGCCACGTTCAGATCTTTAATCAGGGTCTGAAATCCTACCGCGACCTGCCGCTGCGTATGGCGGAGTTTGGTAGCTGCCATCGTAACGAGCCATCAGGTGCCTTGCACGGTCTGATGCGCGTACGCGGCTTTACCCAGGATGATGCTCACGTCTTCTGTACCGAAGATCAGGTACGTGATGAAGTGAACAGCTGTATCCGCATGGTCTACGACATGTACAGCACCTTCGGTTTTGAAAAAATCGTGGTGAAATTGTCGACCCGTCCGGAAAAACGTATCGGTACCGACGAAATGTGGGATCGTGCGGAAGTGGATTTGGCAGAAGCGCTGAAAGAGAATGACATTCCATTCGAATATCAGCCGGGAGAAGGCGCCTTCTACGGCCCTAAAATTGAGTTTACCCTGTACGATTGCCTCGACCGCGCCTGGCAGTGTGGTACCGTTCAGCTAGACTTCTCCCTGCCGAAACGTCTGGACGCGACTTTTGTCGGTGAAAACAACGATCGTCAGACACCGGTGATGATTCACCGCGCAATTCTCGGTTCAATGGAGCGCTTTATCGGCATCCTGACCGAAGAGTTCGCTGGATTCTTCCCGAGTTGGCTGGCACCAGTGCAAGCTGTGGTGATGAATATCACCGACAGTCAGTCAGAATACGTCAGCGAATTGACAAAGAAACTGCAGAATGCAGGTATTCGTGTCAAAGCGGACTTGAGAAACGAGAAGATAGGCTTTAAAATCCGCGAGCACACATTACGTCGCGTCCCTTATATGCTGGTTTGCGGTGACAAAGAGGTGGAAGCAGGCAAAGTTGCCGTGCGCACCCGCCGTGGTAAAGACCTTGGGAGCATGGACGTAGATGTGTTTGTTGAGAAGCTGCAACAAGAGATTCGCAGCCGACATCTTCACCAATTAGAGGAAACAGGTTATTAAAGGCGGAAAACGAGTACAACCAACACGTCCGAACCGTATCAACGGCGAAATCCGAGCTACCGAAGTGCGCTTATCTGGCGTAGACGGCGAGCAACTTGGCATTGTCACCCTGCGTGAAGCCATTGAGAAAGCTGAAGAAGCCGGCGTAGATTTAGTTGAAATCAGCCCGAACGCCGAACCGCCGGTTTGCCGTATCATGGATTACGGCAAGTTCCTTTATGAAAAAAGCAAGTCTTCTAAGGAACAGAAGAAGAAGCAGAAAGTTATCCAGGTTAAGGAAATCAAATTCCGTCCTGGTACCGATGATGGCGACTATCAGGTCAAACTACGCAACCTGATTCGCTTTCTGGAAGAGGGCGATAAAGCCAAAATCACGCTGCGTTTCCGCGGTCGTGAGATGGCGCACCAGCAGATCGGTATGGAAGTGCTTAACCGCGTCCGTAAAGATCTGTGTGAAGACATGGATCTGGCGATTGTCGAATCCTTCCCTTCGAAGATCGAAGGTCGTCAGATGATCATGGTGCTCGCTCCTAAGAAGAAACAGTAGGCCTTCAAGTAATAAAGCCGCGCAGCGCTTGCGTTGTGCGGATTTTTATTCGCCTGTCTGATTCATTTTATTAACAATGCGAAGTGGATATTTGTAAAAATGCCAAAGATTAAAACTGTACGTGGCGCCGCTAAGCGCTTCAAGAAGACCGCTTCTGGC
>NZ_DALYOQ010000040.1:0-13236 GCF_031974595.1 Pantoea sp. CTOTU46764
GCTTCAGGCATTCTGAAACTGCCGAATGCTTAGCGGGCGGAACCCCTGCGATGCCAGTACACTGCTTATCTGACGAGCATTACGCCATTCATGGCGACCTTTTTTATTGCCTCGAACGCCAGCCAGTATATTCCGGCCATATTGGCGTAATGAGCTAAATCGGTCGCCATGAATGGCGACCCTACGATTGTATGACGAGGATCCCGTAGGCTGCGCACCCATAAAAAATCCGGGCACTTGGCCCGGATTGTTCATTTCACCTAAAACCCTTACACCGTTTGCACTTCACCCTGCGGCTGCTTGCGCGTCACCAGCTTACGCAGCGTCACATAAAACACCGGCGTCAGGAACAAACCAAACAGTGTCACGCCCAGCATGCCGGAGAACACGGTAATTCCGGTAACGCCGCGCACTTCCGCGCCTGCACCTTCGCCAAGAATCAGCGGAATGGTACCGGCGATAAAGGCAATCGAGGTCATAACGATCGGACGCAAACGCAGACGACAGGCTTCCAGCGCCGCATCGACAATGCTCTTGCCCTGCATCTCCAGCTCGCGCGCAAACTCAACGATAAGAATCGCGTTCTTACACGCCAGCCCCATCAGCACCACCAGCCCAACCTGTACAAACACGTTGTTATCGCCACCGGTCAGCCACACGCCGACCAGCGCAGAGAGCATGGTCACCGGCACAATCAGGATTACCGCCAGCGGTAGCGTCCAGCTTTCATACAGCGCCGCCAGCACCAGGAACGCCAGTAAAACGGCGACCGGGAAGACGATCAGCGCGGTATTACCCTGCGTTGATTGCTGATAACTCAGGTCAGTCCATTCAATGTTCATGCCGTTCGGCAGCACCTGCGTCGACATCTCTTCCAGTTTCTGCATTGCCTGCGCCGAAGAGAGCACGCGCGGATCGGCATCACCAATCAGGTCCGCCGCCGGATAGCCGTTATAGCGAATCACCGGATCCGGGCCGTAAGTAGTAGTGATATTGACCATGCTGCCAATCGGCACCATTTCACCGCGATCGTTACGGGTACGCAGATTACCGATATCCTGCACGCTATCGCGGAAATCGCCGTCCGCCTGCGCCATCACGCGCCAGGTACGGCCAAACTTATTGAAATCGTTAACATACGACGATCCCAGATAGGTTTGCAGCGTACTGAACAGTTCGGTCAGCGACACGCCTTGCGCTTTGGCTTTATCACGATCCACCTGCACATCCAGCTGCGGCACGTTGGCCTGGTAGGATGAAATCGGGAACATCATACCCGGCGTCTGTAACACCGCACCCGTCATGGTATTGATGGCGGTTTGCAGCGCACCGTAACCGAGGCCCGCGCGATCCTGCACATACAGTGAATAACCCGAACCTTGTCCCAGACCCAAAATCGGCGGCGGCATAATCGAGAAGCCAAAGCCTTGCTGGATTTTGGCGATTTTGGCGTTGATCTCGGCATTGATCTCCGCCGCACTGCGCTTACGCTCGTTGAACGGTTTCAGGCCAAAGAACACCGTGCCGGTATTCGGCGTGTTGGTGAACTGCAACGCATTCAGACCGGGGAAGGCGACGGAATAGGCCACGCCTTCGGTGTTCATGCCGATTTCGCTCATCTTGCGAATCACTTCATCGGTACGCGCCAGCGACGAACCTTCCGGCATCTTCACGCCGCCAATCAGATAGAGCTTATCCTGCGTTGGAATAAAGCCGCCCGGCACGGTATGGAACATAAAGCCCGCACCAGCCAGCAGCAGCACGTACACGCCGAACACCGCGCCACGACGACGCAAGGTTTTACCTACCAGCGATTCATAGCCATCCGAACTGCGCTGGAAGAAGCGGTTGAACGGACGGAACAGCCAGCCGAGCAGGCGATCGATAATGCGCGTCGGCATATCCTTCGCGGCATCATGCGGCTTCAGCAGCAGCGCCGCCAGCGCCGGTGACAGCGTCAGCGAGTTGATGGCGGAGATCACCGTCGAAATGGCAATTGTCACTGCAAACTGCTTATAGAACTGACCGGTAACGCCGGACAGGAACGCCATCGGCACGAACACCGCACACAGCACCAGCGCAATGGCGATAATCGGCCCGGACACTTCACGCATCGCCTGATGCGCCGTTGGCGACAAGCCTTGCTCGATATTACGTTCGACGTTCTCCACCACCACGATGGCGTCATCCACCACGATACCGATCGCCAACACCAGCCCGAACAAACTCAGGGTATTGAGCGAGAAGCCGAGCAGATAGAGGATGCTGAAGGTACCGACCACTGAAACCGGCACCGCCAGCAGCGGGATGATCGACGCGCGCCAGGTTTGCAGGAACAGAATCACCACCAGCACCACCAGCACAATCGCTTCGAACAGCGTTTGCACCACGGCACGGATCGAATCACGCACAAACACCGTTGGATCGTACGGGGCGGCCCACTGCACATCGTCCGGGAAGCGGGTTGCCAGTTCGGCCATTTTGTCGCGCACCGCATTCGACAGATCGATGGCGTTGGCGCCCGGCGCCTGGAAGATACCGATGCCGACCGCATCTTTGTTGTTGAGCTGTGAACGCAACGCGTAGCTGCCGGAACCCATCTCGATGCGCGCCACGTCACGCAGGCGCACCAGCGTGCCGTCGTCGGCGGTTTTCAGGATGATATTGCCGAACTGCTCTTCGCTCTCCAGACGACCTTGAGTGTTGATCGACAGCAGGAAATCGCTCTGTTTCTTCAGCGGCTCTGCGCCAAGCTGACCGGCAGAAACCTGCACGTTCTGCTCCTGCATCGCGCTGACCACATCGGAGGCGGTCAAGCCACGCGCCGCCACCTTATTGGGATCGAGCCAGACGCGCATCGCGTATTCGCCGGCCCCGAAGATCTGAATCTGACCCACGCCCGGCAGGCGCGCCAGTTCATCTTTTACCTTCAAGGTGGCGTAGTTACGCAGATAGAGCGAATCATACTTGCCGTGCGGCGAGAACATGTGCACCACCAGCGTCAGCGTCGGTGACATCTTCTGCGTGGTGAGGCCGAGTTGTCGCACCTCTTCCGGCAGACGCGCTTCGGCCTGCGCCACGCGGTTCTGCACCTGAACCTGCGCCTGATCCGGATCGGTGCCGGGACGGAAGGTCACGGTGGTGACCAGCACGCCATCAGAACCGGCCACGGATTTCATGTACATCATGTTTTCTACCCCGTTGATGGCTTCTTCCAGCGGCGTCGCCACGGAATCTGCAATCACTTTGGGGTTGGCGCCGGGATATTCTGCGCGCACCTGCACGCTGGGTGGCACCACGTTGGGATATTCACTGATCGGCAGCAGCGGAATGGCGATCAATCCGGTGGTAAAGATCAAAATCGACAGCACCGCGGCGAAAATCGGTCGGTCGATAAAAAAGCGGGAGAAATCCATAAAAGGCAGTCTCGAAGGTTATTGAGCGGAGCGCATCGCCACCGGTTGGGCGGTCACCGGCATGCCAGGCATAAAGACTTTCTGCAAGCCGTTAACGATCACCTTGTCGCCGGGCTTCAGGCCTTGCTGCACAATGCGCAAGCCATCGGCTAAATCACCGGCCTGAATATCACGGCGCTGGGCTTTACCCTGGGCATCGACCACGTAAACATATTTACGATCCTGATCGGTGAGCACGGCTTTATCGTCGATGAGCAGCGCGGTGAAGTCGGCGCTGCCCGGCAGGCGAACGCGCGCAAACAGGCCCGGCGTGAACTGACGCTGCTGATTATCCAGCGAGGCGCGCATGCGAATGGTGCCGGTGCTGGCGGTCAGCTGGTTATCGAGGAAATCCACGGTGCCGCGATGCGGGAAACCCTCTTCGCCGGTCAGCGCCACTTCTACCGGCAGCGATCCGCGATTTTCGCCTTTACGCGCCATCGCCTGATAATGCAGATAGGTGGCTTCATCGACGTCGAAGTAGACGTACATACGATCCTGCGACACCAACGTGGTCAGCACGCTGGCGCTGTCACCGGCGGTCACTAAGTTGCCAGTGGTGATCATCGCGCGGCTGGCGCGACCTTCAATCGGCGCGGTAACGCGGGTGAAATCGAGGTTCAGCTGCGCCATATCCACCGCCGCTTGTGCGGAAAGTACGTTAGCCTGCGCCTGATTGGCCGCCGAGCGACGCTGTTCCCACTCTTCACGTGACACCACATTGGTGCCGATCAGTTTATCGGTACGTGCCGATTCACTGCGGGCCAGCGTGGCCTGGCTGCGCGCGTTGGCGAGTTCGGCTTGCGCCTGCTCGAGCGTGGCGCGATAGGTGGGATCGTCAATGGTGAACAGCACCTGACCTTTTTTCACCTCGTCGCCTTCGCGATAATTGACCTGATCGATGTAGCCGGAAACGCGCGGCCGCAGCTGCACGCTCTGCACCGCTTCGAAACGGCCATTGAAGCTATCCCATTGGCCGACTTTCTGCTCTACCACCTGCGCGACACTTACTTCGGGCGGCGGCGGTGGGGCGTTTTGCGCCACCCCGCGATCGCAACCGGCCAGCAGGCTTCCCAGCAATATCACTCCTGACAGGCTTACCGCCCATTGAACCCTATATGTTTGCAGATGCATTGTTGTTATTCCGCATTGGTGAAAATGAAAGGAGACGTACGAAAAATCTGCAACTTTTATGATTGCATTAAAACGCCACGAGTGTAGGCTTGCTCAAACTGCATCTGCAAGAATATCTGATACACTTTATGTGCGGTTTTGATCATTATGTTGCAGAAGGATCAAAGCCCCTACGCGCAGTGCGGCATTTAATGCAATAATAAAACTTGCATTAACTGGCATAGTCGTTCAACCTTAAAGTGTAATTGCAACTGATACTGATACTGTTCGCAACGGCGACCGGAGAAAACGAGATGATGACCACCGCATTTATTCACGATTTGATCGACTGGATTGACAACAATATTGAAACGCGTCTGGATCTGGATACCGTAGCGGGGCGCGCCGGTTATTCGAAATGGCACCTGCAACGTATGTTCAAAGAGCACACGGGTTTGCCTCTGGGCGAATACATTCGTGAGAAGAAGCTGAAGAAGTCAGCGGATCGCTTGACGACCAGCAATGAACCGATTCTTAACGTGGCGATTTCACTCGGTTTCGACTCGCAGCAGTCGTTTAACCGCAGCTTCAAACGCCAGTATGGCGTCGCGCCGGGAGCATGGCGTCGTCACGCCGCGCCATCCGCCAGCGCAATGCAGTAAACCCCGCCAGGGCCAGCTTTGCTGGCCCGCGTTTTTCCCTGCCTTAAATCTGTTATTATCGTCGTCCTGTTTTTCAGGATGCCACCATGTCAAAAAAACTCTGGATTGCCTTAATTCTGGTCCTCGCCGCGCTGTGGCTCGGACTAAAACCGCGTTTGTCCGATAAATGGTCCGCCAGCCATCCCGATATTTCACAGCTCACCGACGCCAACACCGTGGCGCGTTGGCTGCAGCAGCATCACACATTACCCGATCTCTATCTCACCAAAAATGAAGCGCGTCGTCAGGGCTGGAATCCCAGCAAGGGCAACTTGTGTGAGGTCTTGCCGGGCCGCGCGATTGGTGGCGATCGCTTTAGCAATCGCGAAAGAAGGTTGCCGATGCAGGCGGGCAGGCAGTGGTATGAAGCGGACGTCAATTACGATTGCGGCCACCGCGATGCCGATCGTCTGCTTTACTCATCCGATGGGCTGATTTTCCTCACCACCGATCACTATCGCAGCTTCAAACAGGTGCCTTAACTATGTTGACGCTCCATTTTGACTTTGAAAGCTTGTCGGATCGCCAGGCGTTTTACCGCGCGCTGGTGCAGCAAAGTGCCTGCCCAGTGGATTTCGGTAACAATCTGGATGCGCTGTGGGATTGGCTGACCGGCGGAATGGCGCTGCCGGCGACCTTCTATTTAGCGCATGCCGATGACGCCAGCGAGAGTGCCGAATTCGCGCCGGTGCTGGCGTTACTGGAAGAGGCGCAGCAGCAGTTAGACGGCGAGCTGCGCCTGGTGCGTGGCAAGTAAATTACGCGTGCAGCGGTAGCAGCAAAATCGCCAGCATCTGGCGCGCATTGGCGGGCAAATCGCCGCCGCCGGTATAGCCATTGTTCTCAACGATCACCGAATTCAATCCCACCAGCCAGTCATAGATGTAGTAAGCGGTATGATTGGCGGGTGCGGCCGACAGACGCGTTAAGCGCTGTCCCGGCGAGAAGCTCACGCTTGGCGCGGGCGGACGGGCAAAAATTGTCTGACCGCGATTGACGCGACTTTCAGGACGCTCGCTCTCCGGGCGCTGTAAAAAGCCCAGCCACGCGACAAAATCCCCCAGCACCGTCATGGCACGTGAAACCTGACGATCGGTACGCGCTTCGTGGGCGCTGGCCTGCGCATCCGGCTCATTCAGCGCGTTTTGCAGTTTGTTCAGCACCTTGAGACGGAAGCTGGCGGTAATCAACTCTTCCACCAGCATCTCCAGCGTCGGTTTATCGACGTTGAGCAGCGCCAGCAGGCTGCGGCTCTCCGGCAGCTGACGCAAATGCTCCAGCCACAGCGCAAACACCTGCTGCGGGAATTGCTGATCGCGCTGACCGCCCGAGCTACGCGGCTCAGCGGCGGCGACCGGCTCGTCTTTAAACAGATCGAACTCAAAGCCGATGCCAAAATAGCTCTGCTCAGCGGCTGCGGTTTTGGCGCTATGTTGAGTATGAGTGCTGCTGCTCTGGCTGAGCCACAGCTGACGCACCGCTTCGCGCGACGGCTGCAAACGCTCCAGCAATTCGCCGTGCAAACCGGTGCGATGTTGCAAACATTTCAGCAGCGTATCGGAGATCGCCTGCTTGCGTGCCGCCTGTTCTGGCGTGGCGCTGGATTCGGTCCACGGCTGCAAACGTTCCACCAGCTTCTGCTGCAGCGCGCCGAGCTGCAGCGCCAGACGATCGCGGCGCGCTTCCGGCTGCATCTCATCCTGCAACCAGCTGCCCATGCGATCGACGCCTGCGCGATCCAGTGCCAGCATCGATCCCCAACTCTGTCCCGGCTGGCCAATCTGCCGTTGTACTGATTCATCAACGTTAATCTGCTGCTGCTGATAGCGCGCATCATGCGGCGTGATCGCCCAAATCAGACGCGGCTTCTCACCGCTGGCGGCGATGGTTTGATGCATGTGCCACTCGCGCAGCGCGCTGGCGGCGACATCGGTATCCTGACGCTGACTGGCAGCGGTACAGATCAGCATCAAATCGATGCCCTGACGCGCGGCGTACAAACCCGGCAGCAGCGCGCGTTTCTGTTCCAGCAGCGTGGCGCGCAGCGGATCGCGTTTACGCAGCTGCGCCAATTCATCCTGTTGGGCGCGATCGGCTGGCGTGCCCGGCGCGGGCAGCTCCAGCATATCCGCATCATCGTACAGCGCCTGACGCGGCGTAGAGCTGAGTGGCAAGGTGATCTCCAGCGTCAGCAACGACAGTAATCCCAGCGGCACATGCTGCGCTTTCCCCACGCGATTGGCGACGATCGGACACACTTCGATCATCTCCTGCCAGTCGGCATCGTTGCCAATCAGTTTTTCTGCCGGCAGCGCGGCGTCGTCCACCAACACGCTGAGCGGCGCTAACACGCGCGGCGCATGGCGCAGCTGGTGACGCAAGTGCATCAGGCTACGCAGGCTTTCGTTCAGCGCGTTTTGGCCCGGCCACAGCAGGGCAAACAGCTGCACGCGATCGTCGACGTTGAGCCACGGTGCCAGCGCAATCGCCTGCGGCCAGAAGTGGCGGTCGAGCATCTCGGCATGACGATGGTGCCGACGGCTCCACGCCCACAGCGTGATCAGCGCATCGCTGTCGAGGCCCGGCTGTGGTTCATCCTGGCGATGGCGCTGCAAACGCTGTAAAGCGGCATCGATCTGCGCGGTGTCCGGCTGAAGCTCGGTTTTGGCGCAGGCCAGCATCAAACGAATCAGTTCCACTTCGCTCAGCAGCGTCATTTCCAGCGGCCAGGCGTTGGATTGGGTTTCGCGCTGGTGGCTGAAGCGGGTAGCGATAGCGTAATCGAGATTGCCGGGATTGATGTTCTGGAAATAGTTCAGGGTTTTATCGCCGAGACGCGCGATAAGTTGGCCCTGCGCATCGCCGACCATTTCACTCAGCAGCCAGGCTTTGCCCGCTTGCGACTGACCAAACAGCGCCAGCGTCACCGGACGCGCCAGCTGACGCGCCAGGGCATGGCTTTCCACGCGCGCGCGGCGCAGCTGCAGCGTCAGGGTTTCGGCTTCCAGCGCCAGACGCGGCGCGTGCGCCTGATGGGTTTCCACCCAGCTCAGCGCGCCATCCAGCGTTTCCTGCATCAGGCTCAGACGTTTCGCGGGCGTAACCGGCGAGGCTTTTTTGGCAGTTCTCATCGTTTGCAGACGCTCCCGCTGTCGATCCAATATTGCGCATTCGCGTTGCCGGTGGCGGAAAGCGTATTCAGTTTCAGACTCAGCTGCTCCAGCGGCACGCGCGTGCCGTCATCCATGCGTGCATCGCTTAACACTAAGCGTTCAGGGCCGAGATTATCCGGGCCCGGCTGCACCGCCAGTTTGATGCGCAGTACACTTTCGCCGGCAACCTGACGCGCCAGCGTCGGGTCGACAATGCTCAGGCTATACAGCGGCGATGCCGGCCAGCGATCGTTCTCCAGCTGGCGGAAACCAAGGCAAACGTTGCCGCGAATGCGGAAGCTGCTTTTGCGATCCAGCGCGAAACTGCTGCTGTCGAGATCGATCTCGCTGTAGCACAGATTGTCGTCGCTGAGCGCCGAGGTCTCATCCAGCACGCCGAGATAGCGAATGGTGGAGTAAGGTTCGAAATCACCGGCGCGGAACCAGAAGCTGCTCAGGCGCAGATCGAGCGCCAGCAGGCACAGCATCGCGCCCACCGCGGCGGTGGATTTCGGGTTATCAATACGGCCTTGCTTGTTGAACGGATACCAGTCGCTGGTGTGATAGCCTTCCAGCGACAAAATGCGGCTGCCCGGCAGCGGTTGCAGATGGCGCACCAGCGCCTGAATGCCGGGGAAGCGTGACGGGCGACCGGTAAGCAGCAGCACATCGCACTGGTACAAAGACACCACTTCGCACATCGCGCGCAGCGCCGGAATAATCGCCATGCGGTGTTGCAGGAACTCGCCGTGCAGCTGCGCCATGCTGACCACCAGCGGCACCTCAAGCAGATCGAAACGGCTATCGCCGCCGAGCGTGCGCTGAATTTCACCGTTCACAAACGCCAGCACGCTGCTGGCCGGTTTTTGTGGCACCAGTTCGCCGAACAGCGCATTGATTTCGCTGTGGCTGTCGAGCGGATCCCAGTTTTCGTACTGCTCCAGCACCGCCTGCGCCAGCGGAATAAACAGCTGCAGCGTCACTTGCTGACGCAGCGTGGCCTGTCCGTCCATGCGGCTGTCGTGACCAAACAGCTTGTTCATCAGCGGTTCGGCCAGCTGCAAACCGGCTTTCTGCAAGCTCTGCTGCAACGCCGGCAGAATCCACAGCTGAATCACATCCAGCAGAATATCGTCACCGGCGACTTTGAAGCCTTCACGGAACAGTAAGCGCGGGGTGATTTTGACGTTGTTGCCCTGGCCGTCATCGAGGCGATATTGGGTAATGGCTAAATCGGTGGTGCCGCCGCCGATATCAATTGAGGCGATGCGCAGGCTTTTACCCGGCAGCTCATCGACTTCACGCGGACGATCCGGGCGCGCCAGGCTGCTGAAGAAATCTTCTGCGCGACCGGCAAAGTTGACCTGAGTTTCGTTGAACAGCCACACCATTTGACCGCAGGTGGCTTCATCCCACTCCATCTGCACATCCGGCACCGGACGCAGGCTGTTTGCCTGGCTGGCGGCGGTGAACTCTTCTTCGGCTGGATGCCAGCCTTCGGCTTTCCACACCAGCGCGATGGCTTCCTGCATGCGGCGACGGAAAATCTCACGCTCCGGCTTCGGCATCGCCGACGGCAGCGTCAGAATCACATGACGCAGCTGACGCGGCGCCTGGCTTTGCGGCATGCGCTGGCGCTGCGCCACGCTGTTCATCTGCATCATCGCCTGCGCCAGCAGTTCGCACAGCATAAAGGTCATCAGCGAACTGCGGCTGTAGCTGGCAGAGAACACCGGCAGACGATCGTCTTCCGCCAGCGCGTGCAGCGGCTGGCCTTCGTCATTGATCAGTAAGGTGAACGGCAGCGCGGTGGCCTGCGGCTCATCGCTGCTGCCGTTGGCGTTGAAGCGCCAGCCTGGCTGATAGCGCGCTTCATCCCACAAATAGCGGCGCGGGCTGGACAAACCGGTGCTGCCTTCGGTGCCGGCACGCAGCAGCGCCAGACGGCTGGCTTCACGGCCCACGCGCGTCAGCGACGGCCACATAAAGGCATTTTCACGGCCGCTCTCCAGCGAGAAGTTGGCCTTGCCGAAACGGGTTTCTGCAAATTCCAGACGGCTGTCGAACAGCTCGTTATAAACCTGATGCGGCTCGGAGAGATCGCGCAGCTGCAGCTCGTAGGTTTGACGCAGGCCGCTGCTCTCTTCGGCGTGATCTTCCACCAGAATGCCGCAGGTGTGCGAGTTGCCGACGTCGAGAATGATATCGACGTTGACCGCCGGCGTTTGCAGCGACGTCGCCTGGATATAGATTTCCGCCAGATCGAGCTGTTCGCCCAGCAGTTCCAGCAGGTTGAGATAGTGCGCCTGATATTCGAACTCACGCAGCGCCTGGTTTAGCTCCTGCTCGCGACGTGACTCCAGCGCATGCACCTGCTGGCTAAAGGTTTCACGCAGCCAGCCATCGACCCACGTATGGTCGAGGAATTCGCCCAGCTCGTAGTTGTGCCAGGCAAGGGCGAAACTGACGCCGTTCTGCGCATCGGCTTTGCTCAAACCGTGCTGCTCGCCGCCATCTTGCTCTGACACAATGCGCGTATCAAAGGCGAGGGTGATGCGATGGGTGTTGCCTGCCGCATCGGGTTGCGCCAGCGGCGCCAGATGCAGACGCGCCCAGTTGTCCGGGCCGCCAATAAAACGCCGTCCGCTGGTGCAACGCAGCACCGGCAGCGGCAGCCATTGGTGAGCCAGCAGCTTCAGCGAGTCGGCCAGCGCGATATCCGTTTCCGGACGCACCACTTCCGCCGCGCCGCCATCTTCCGGATAGAGCAGGAACTTGCCGCTGTTGCCGTCGACGTTGAGGCGCAGCAGCGGGCCGTTGGCGGTTTGACGCACGAACTGGCGGCGGGCCTGCAACGCAGGTAAACGCAAACCGAAATCAAGAAACTGCACACCGCTATCTTCAATCAGCGTGATTTTCTGTTTGTCATCGATGAGGGGAGCCAACATGTTTACTTACTCTCACGCTTAATCGTCAACGGGAAGACCTGATCTGCGCCGTATTGCGCAGTACAGCTGGCGATGCCATCACCGGCTTTACACACCAATTCCGGCATGCGGTAACGCGATTTATCGCTGCAGGTCGCAGTATAGCGGCTGCGCACTTCCATGCTGCCGGCGCTGGTCATCGCGGCGGTGACATCGGCTTTACAGCGGATGTTGTCGCCCTGGGTAATGGTGGCGGTGCCTTTGCCGTTGCGCATCTGATAGCGTAGGCTTGGCGGTTTGCCGGTCGGCAGATTGGTTTGACGCAAGGTCACGCGCCAGGTGCCATTGATAAATTTCACTGAGCCAACGCGCGCATCTTCTGTGGTCATCACCAAATCATCCGCTTTGGCCGGTTCGGTGTGTTCAGCAACCACCTCAGGCGGCGCGACAGGCGCAGCAACCGGTGCGGGGGCAGCAATGACGGTGGCGGCGGTTTGTGGCAGCGTGGCGGCAAGTTTTTCCGCTTTCACCATCACGGCCGGCGGCTTACTCACCGGCACAGGCACATCTGCAACGCTAATCGCAGCCGGTTGCGGTGCGCTGTGCAGCCAGAAGGCGACACCCGCAGCGACCACCGCCGCAACCGGCAACAGCAGCATCAGCGGACGCACGGTAAAGGCGCGACGTGGTGGCACGACAGGCTCCGGTTCAGGCGCGGGCTCAGGAATGACTTCGGCTGCTGGTTCTTCGACTTCAGGTTTCGGCTCGATCACCGGTTCGGCAGCGGCAGGCGGCACGTCGATCAGCGGCGCAATCACTGGCGCGACCACCAGCGGAGCGGGTGCTGGCGGTTCCGGCAACAGCGGCGGCAGTTCATCTTCCAGTGAGTCACGCAGGCAGGCCAGCGCGTCATCACGCGAACGCGCCTGCGGATCGACAAAGCCCCAGAAGGTGATCACCGGTTTGCCATCCACCAGATAAACGTACTGCTGATCCGGGAACTGCAACGTCTTGCTCAGCAACGCACCAAACAAGCGCATCGCAGGATTCTCCGCGTCGCGCGCGCGCAGGCTCAGCGCCTGCAAATCCTGCTGGTTCAGCGTCAACAGTTCCAGCGCCTGACGGCGCTCGTGATCGCTGGCACCCAGCCAGGATTTTACTTTGCCATTGAACGGGGCGTACCAATCGAGGCGGTCACCGCGCTCGTTGACTTGCGGAATCGCGAGGCAATTGGCCAGCGTGGTTTGGCGGCGCAGGCGCAGGGTTTCACGGATTTGCAGCGCGGACGTCCAGACCGGCTGGCCGTTTTCACCCAGTGCCAGTACCGAATCCAGATTGCCGCTGCGCAGAAAAGTTTTTGCCACTCGTTGGGCCCTTATCGGTGGTTGTCTGAGGCAGAACAGTGTGTGTTTTTGGCGATGATAGTGATCTTAAGCCAAATGTTGCGAAATCAAACGGCTGATAAAGGGGGAAAAACAGGGCGTTTTTCCCGGGTGCGAGGGTGATCTGTTGAAATTTTAAGCGCGGCGTCGTGGGGAAAGAATCAAATAGGTCAGCATACCGCCGAGCAGTCCCCAAAAGGCGGAGCCGATGCCCATCAGTGAAATGCCGCTGGCGGTGATCAGGAATGCCACGATGGCGCTATCGCGCTGATCCGGCTCCGCTAAGGCGCGCTGCAAACTGCCGGACAGCGTGGCCAGCAGCGCCAAACCGGCCAGCGTGGCAATCAATACCGGCGGCAAGGCGCTCAGCATGATGGCGATCAATCCGCCGGTAAAGCCAGTCAGCAGATAGAACACGCCCGCCAATGCCGAGGCCATCCAGCGGCGCGCCGGATTGGGATCGACGTCGTCTCCCATACAAATGGCGGCGGTAATCGCGGCGATAC